>NZ_NPJM01000069.1:0-136490 GCF_002251455.1 Prevotella sp. P4-51 | reverse complement strand
GCATCTCAGTGTGATGGCGAATTAATTAATAATTTAGAGTAACACATTATGAAAGAGATTAATGTAACAGGTCAGAAGCGTACAGACCTTGGTAAAAAAGCTTCTAAACATCTTCGTAAGCAGGGCATGGTTCCTTGTAATCTTTATGGTGAGGCAAAAGAGGACAACAAGCCTGTAGCTTTAGCATTTGCTGTAGCTATGAGCGACCTCCGCAAGATTGTTTACACTCCCCATGTTTATGTAATCAACCTCATCATCGACGGCGAGTCTCACACCGCAATCCTGAAAGAACTTCAGTTTGACCCCGTGACAGACGCTGTTATGCACATCGACTTCCTGGAGGTTAACGACCAGAAGCCTATCACTATCGGTATTCCTGTTCGCCTCGTAGGTCTGGCTCAGGGTGTTCGCGATGGTGGTCGTATGAACCTCTCTATGCGCAAGCTCAACGTTACCGCTCCTTATCAGCAGATTCCCGAGCACCTCGACGTTGACGTTACCGCTCTCAAGATTGGTAAGAGCATCAAGGTTGGTGAGCTGAGCTTCGAGGGCCTTGAGATTGCCAATGCTAAGGAAGTTATCGTTTGCTCTATTAAGATGACCCGTCAGGCTGCTGCCGCCGCTGCTGCCGCCGCTCAGGCTTAATTGATAGCGAATGGACAAATTTTTGATTTGTGGTCTGGGTAACCCCGGTGCTGAGTATCAGGATACCCGACACAATACAGGTTTTATGGTATTGGACGCTTTTGCTAAGGCGTCCAATATTGTTTTTGAGGATAAGCGTTATGGTTTCGTGGCAGAGACATCGATTAAGGGACGCAAGGTTTTTCTGCTCAAGCCCACCACCTTCATGAACCTCAGCGGCAACGCAGTGCGCTACTGGCTGAACAAGGAGAACATCGACCAGAAGCGGTTGCTCGTCATCTCCGACGACGTCGCCCTGCCCGTAGGCGCCTTCCGTCTGAAGGCCAACGGCAGCAACGGCGGCCACAACGGACTGGGGCATATCCAGCAGCTCATTGGCCAGGACTATCCCCGCTTGCGCATGGGAATCGGCGGAGACTATCCCCGTGGCGCCCAGGTCGATTGGGTACTGGGCCGATTCTCCGATGACGACCTGCTCAAGCTCAAGCCCAGCATCGACATTGCCGTCGACATCATCAAGAGCTTTGTGCTGGCTGGTATCGACATCACCATGAACCAATACAACAAACTGGGAAAGAAATGAAAACCGAGGCACGTATAGACAAGTGGCTGTGGGCTGCGCGCATATACAAGACACGCAGCATAGCCGTCGACGCCATCAAGAACGGACGCGTCACCATCGATGGCATCAATGTCAAGCCGGCACGCATGGTCAAGGCTGGCGATGTGGTGTCGGTGCGCAAACCGCCCATCACCTATTCGTTCAAGATACTCCAGCCCATCGAGCAGCGCGTGGGAGCCAAGCTCATTCCCGAGATTTACGAGAATGTCACCGACCCCAAGCAGTACGAGCTGCTGGAGATGAGCCGCATCAGCGGATTTGTCGACAGAGCGCGCGGAACCGGACGCCCCACCAAGAAAGACCGACGTGCCATGGACGCCTTTGTCGACCCGGCATTGTTGGACTTCGACGATATTGATGACGACTTTGATTGGGGCAACGACGATGAAGCATAATCTTGCCATCTTTGTATCTGGCAGTGGTACCAACTGCGAGAACATCATCCGACATTTCGCCCACCATCCCGAGGTCAACGTGGCGCTGGTGGTGAGCAGCAGTGCCAAGGCCGGAGCTTTGGCGCGTGTAGAGCCTTATGGCATCCCTACCCTCGTGGTCAATAGAGAAGAACTGGCAAGTCCGCAGTTTGTCCGTATGTTGCAGACCGACTATCACGTCACCTTCATTGTCCTCGCCGGATTTCTCTCGCTCATTCCCGAGACGCTCACTACCGCTTACGCCCACCGCATGATTAACATCCATCCTGCCCTTCTGCCCCGTTATGGTGGCAAAGGCATGTATGGACGCCATGTCCACGAGGCTGTGAAGGCTGCCGGAGACACCGAAACCGGCATGACCATCCACTGGGTGAGTGACGAGATAGACGGCGGAGCCATCATCAGCCAGTTTTCCACCCCGCTCCTGCCCACCGACACCGTCGACGACATCGCCCGCAAGGAACACGAGCTCGAGATGCAGCACTTCCCAGCCGAGATAGAGCGCATCCTGGGCACCCTCGATACCTTATTATAATATATATAGGTGATGGCCGACACTCTCGAACTGCTGCTACTTGCCGTAGCCCTCGCCATGGACTGCTTCACGGTCTCCACCGTGTGTGGCGTCATCCTGCGCCGCCGCCAGTGGCGCACCATACTCCTTACCACTTTCTTCTTCGGCGCTTTCCAGGCGTTTATGCCTTACATCGGATGGCTCGGCACCTCGCTCTTTGCCCGCCAGTTAGAGGCTTACGACCACTGGATAGCCTTCTCGCTGCTGCTGTTTCTCGGCGGCAAGATGATACGCGAGTCCTTTCTGCCCGAAGAGCGCCAGAGCTTCTGCCCCACATCGCTGCGCACCCAGCTGGTACTGGCGGTAGCCACCAGCATCGACGCCCTTGCCATAGGCATCTCGTTTGCCTGTACCGGCTATCGCTCGTCGGTCGATCTGGCAGAACCTCTGACCATCATCGGACTCGTCTCAGCGCTTTTCTCGGTCATCGGCTATCTGCTCGGCATCCGTTTCGGTTCGACCGTCACGCGGCGCATCAAGCCCGAGCTCTTGGGCGGCCTCATCCTGATAGCCATAGGCGTCAAGGTGCTCATCAGCCATCTCTACGGGCTGTAGGCGGTCATCCCTCATCCACCAACCAAAATGGGCTGCAACTCTACAAGACGTGAGTTGCAGCCCATTTTGGTTGTCGGCCATCAGGTCAGATGCCCATGCCTGGCCCGCGGGGAGGCATACCGCCGGGAGGCGGACCTCCATATCCGCGACCACCCTGCGGACGACCCTGGGGCATATCGCCGGGAGCCATGTCGCCTCGTCTGCGCATACCCTGACGGGCGTTCTTGCCGCCAAACATATTGAAGCGATAGACCACATGGAGCATGGCATAGCTGTTGATGCTGTTATACCATGTATCGCTACGCTGGAAGGCGTCAATGGTACGGCTGAAGTTGCTCTGCTGGTGCAGCAGGTCGTAGAACTGGAGCAGCACGGTGAGGGGCTTGCCCTTGAGGAAGCCCTGCGATACCTGAGCGTTCCATATCAGCTCGTTGGTGTTCATCGAGTTGTCGTTATATCCACGGCGGCTGCTTTCGGAGATATTGGTAGAGAGTGCCGTACCCCAGGGGGTATTGAGGCTGAACGTGGCTCCATAGCTGAACTGCCATGTGTCGAGATTGCTCTGGCTCTGCAACTGGTTGCGGCCGTGCATATAGTTGACCGACCCGTTGAGTTCTATCGAAGCCCATCCTTTACGATAACCCACATTGAGCTGTTCGCGCAGATTGAGCGTGCGGGTGCGGTTTTTCTGCACACCGCTTGTACGGTCCAGGGTGAGATAGCTCACGTTGTTGGCAAATCTGGCATCGGTGTTGGTATTGGTATACCACGTACCGGTCGAGTCGATAGAGGTGTTGTAGAGCAGTCCTCCGCCGATGCTCCAGTTGCCGTTGATGTTCTCCGGACGGCTGGTGCGCCCGCCAGTCACCTCGTCATAGGTCACCATATTGCTTATTGAGTTGCGCGTAGTCTGAAACGACAGATTGGCATTGACAAACTGCGAACGCTTGGTGATGAAGTTGTTGTAGAAGAGATTGAAGTCATTGGTAAACGAGGGCTTCAGTCCGGGGTTACCCTTCGAGATGTCGAGCGGGTTGCTGTCGTCGGTGATGTCGAGCAGCTGGCTCATGCTGGGCTGGCTCGTGGTGCCGCGATAGCGTATGCGCAACTGGTGCTGGCGATTGAAGCGGTAGCGCAAATCAAATGTAGGAGACAGATTGGTTACCGTGCGCACCGTGTCGACATGCACTCCCTGATAGTCCTGGATATACTTCGAACGCTGGGGCTGCACCATAAATCCGGCGTTGAGCTGATACTTGCTCTTGATGAGCCTGAAGGTCAGGTTCATCTCGTGGATATAGTTGTTGTATTCCGAGTAGCGGCTCAGCGTCTGGTCGAGATAGTCGGGCAGCGTGCCGGGCAGCAGGTTGAGATAGTCGCCCCAACCGCGGTACTCGGGGTTGACGCCGTCAAAGACGCTGCTGCTCAGTCTGCTGAAGTCGTAGGTAGAGCGGTCGCTCTTGCTGTGGTTGTATCTGAAGTTGTAGCGCAGCTGCAGGAAGGCGCCCTTGAAGAGGGGTTCGGTGTAGGTCGCCGACAGCCGGTAGTTGTAGTTGTCGGTGGGCATCAGATTGTAGCGGTGGGTCTGATAGGTCGAGTCCAGACCCTCTGCGGTCTGCTTGAGCCACAGTCGGGTGGCATTGAGCGACATGCTCTCGCTGTCGCTTTCGCCGTAGCCTCCGCCCGCACCGAATGTGATGCTGCGTCCACGCGTGTTGAGCTTGCGGTTCACCTGCAGCATACCGCTCAGGTTCTTGCTGTTGCTGTAGCTTATCGAGTTGCTCTTCTGCGAGTTGACCACGATGCCCTCACGGCTTATCTCTTCCAGTTCGCTGTCGTCAAGCGGACTCTCTGAGTAGAGATAGGGGTCGGCATTGAACGAGGCCGAGGTCGAGGTGGTCAGTCCGTCGCTCTTCGACCACGACAGTGTGGGCCTGAACATGATGTTGGTCATCGTGTCGGGCTGCCACTCCAGTCGTCCTTGTACATTCCAGCTATCGCTGCGCGAGTAGTTCTGCCGTATACTGTTGGAGAAGGCGCCGGTGGTATTGACGAAGTTCTCTGCCGAACTGCGTGTGAAGGCATCGCCGTCATTGTGGCGCCAGAATGCACTCAGGTCTATCTTTATCTTCTTGACTTTCTCGTAGTTATAGTTGAACCCCAGCATCTTGGCGGCGTTCAGACCCTGACGGCCGGCCCCGAAGCGGCCTCTGCCACCACCGGGGAAACCCATATCGTTCACGTTGTTGGCACTGCCAAACATCATGAACCTGTTTTTGTCGTCAAAGTATGCGCCCATGCCTCTCTCGGCATAGCGGCTGTGGTTGCCCAAACCCAGGTCTACATTGGCAAAGGTGCCGCGGTTCATGCCCTTCTTCAGTCCGAAGTCGAGCACGGTGGTCTCTTCGCCGTCGTCGACGCCGGTGATGCGCGCCAGGTCGCTCTTTTCGTCATAGGCCTTGATTTTCTCCACGATAGAGGTGGGCAGATTCTTCATGGCTATCTTGGTGTCGCCAGTCATAAACTCCTTGCCGTCTACCAGTATCTTCTTCACCTCCTTGCCGTTGTGGGTTATCTTGCCGTTTTCGTCGACCTCCACGCCCGGCAGCTGCTTCACCAGTTCCTCGATGGTCGAGCCTTCGGGTGTGCGATAGGCGGCGCTATTATATATAAAGGTGTCTTCCTTGACCGTCACCTTGAGTGCCTGCCCTACCACCTGGGTCTCCTTGAGCACCACGGCGTCGGTCTTCATCTCCATCTTGCCGAGGGCCAGGTTCTTGCCGTCGCTTATCACGATGCGCTTCACGATGGTCTGATAGCCTATACTTGATATACGCAGACGGTATTTGCCGTCTTTCTTGATGCGCAGTTTGAATACGCCCTGTTCGTTGCTCAGCGTACCTCCGGCATAGGTGCTGTCGGCATTGAGCAGCTGCACCGAGGCTTGCTCGATGGGCTCCTTGCTCTCGGGGTCAAAGAGTTGGCCCGTGACGAGCCGCTCTTGGGCCATCGTCATCGCCGACGATAGCAGCAGTAGCAGCAGTAGTAGCAGTGTCTTGTTCTTCATTGTTGTTTCGTATGTGTTGCTTTGTTAGTTTTTTGACGCCTCCACGGGCCAAAGGTTTAATCGTGAGCCTCATCATTTTTATGCACACTGTCAGCGGGATGTGCGCAAACGGCGACACTTTTATCTTAAAAACTCTTAATTGTTATCACTGTGTTAGATACTTTCTCCTTAGTTTTGCCTACTTTTGTCCTTGCTATACAAAAAGAGCATTATGTTATGAAACCAACCGATACACTATCCAATAAGCATCAGCAGGTAATCCTTACCACCGACCTCGAGCGCGACCTCACCATGGCGATAGCCGAGTGTGAGCACGACCGCATCTTTGTCATCGCCGACCGCAACACCCATGCCCACTGCATGGGCAGGCTCAGCACCTTCCGCTGTCTGCGCGATGTCATCACCATCACCATCGAGCCCAGCGACACCCACAAGGACCTCACTACCCTCACCGCCGTATGGCAACAGCTTCAGGAGCATGGTGCCACGCGCCACTCGCTGGTCATCTGCCTGGGCGGAGGCGTGGTGACCGACCTCGGCGGCATGGCGGCAGCCACCTTCAAGCGGGGCATCAACTTCATCAATATCCCCACCTCGCTGCTGGGCATGGTCGACGCCTCAGTGGGCGGAAAGACCGGCGTCAACTTCGGCGGACTGAAAAACGAGATTGGCGTCTTTGCCGAGGCGCGCTTCGTGCTGCTGTGCGCCGACTTCCTTGCCACGCTCGACGGCGAGAACCTGCGCTCGGGCTATGCCGAGATGCTCAAGCACGGCCTCATCTCTACCACCGCCCAATGGGCCAGTCTGCTGCAGTTCGACCTCGCCACGCCCGACTATAGCCTTCTGGGCAGGCTCGTTGCCGACTCGGTCAAGGTCAAGGAAGACATCGTGGCCCAAGACCCGCTGGAGCAGGGGCTGCGCAAGGCGCTCAACCTGGGCCATACCGTGGGCCACGCCATAGAGAGCCTGCTGCTGCAGCGCACCCCCATCCTGCATGGCTATGCCGTGGCCTACGGCATCGTGGCCGAGCTCTATCTCAGCGCCACCAGGCTGGGCTTCCCCGCCGACAAGTTGCGCCAGACGCTCCATTACATCCGCCAGTATTATGGTACCCCCGCCATCACCTGCGATGACTATCCGCAGCTGCTCGCCCTGATGCACCACGACAAGAAGAACACGGGCACCGACATCAATGTCACCCTGCTCAGCGATGTGGGCGAGATACACATCAACCAGATAGTCGGCGAAGAGGAGATAAGCGAGGCGCTTGACTTCCTGAGAGAGGGCTGAGCCGTCATTGCCGCCGGCATCTCCATGACAAGCCCTCATACCTTATACTTTCATCCCAGGATGAAACGACACTGCAGCCGCACCTGTGGGTGCGGCTGTTGTTTTTCCGGCAGTTACGTTGCCGGCCGTCACAGCCCATACTGCATAGCAGCCAGCATATCTCCGCACATCCCTCACGTGCTCCACGCCGTTACTGATGGTCACTGACGGCTCGTATCATTTGATACGTGAGTCCGTATCATACGTCACGTGACCGCGCGTCATACGTTACGAGACCACGTGACTTATGATACGAGCCAGCCCACGCACCTTGCAGACCTCCATCTGCCCTCTCCCGCCTCGCTCTCTGCCGTCACAAGAGAGGGAGGGGAGCCAAATATGCAACCCGGTTGCAAGAAAATGTGCGTATCTTTGCACTATAATCATTACATATATGTTGAAAACAGGTTTATATTACTTATCGCTGCTATCCATGGCAGCATGTATAGCGGCCTGCGGCCATCACGCCCATGCCGACGAAGAAGGAAGTCACGACCACGAGACCGAAGAGGCTGGCCATGAGGGTCACGGCCATGCAGACCAGGACCACGGCGACGAGATAATACTCGAGCCCGAGAAGGCACGCGCTGCCGGCGTGAAGGTCGAGACCATCAAGCCAGGCAACTTCCATGGCGTCATCCACACCAGCGGCAAGGTCATGGCTGCCTCGTGCGACGAGACCACCGTGGTGGCCACCATCAGCGGCCGCGTGGCCCACATGGGTCATGTGAGCGAAGGTCTGAAGGTGGCAGGCGGCACTACCCTCTTCTCCATTACCTCGGCAGGCATGCAAGTGGCCGACGGCGACCCTGTGCAGCGTGCCAAGATAGACTTTGAGCGTGCCGAGCGCGACTACGCCCGTGCCCAGGCGCTGATTAAGGACAAGATTATCAGCGTGAAAGACTTCGCTGTGGCCAAAGCCGAATATGAAGCTGCCAAACTCACCTATACCAGCATGCAGAAGACCCGCAGTGCCGGCGGCGTGGTGGTCGCAGCTCCGCGTGGCGGATATATCAAGCAGTGTCTGGTCAACGGCGGCGACTACGTCGAAGCGGGCCAGCCTCTGGCCATCATCACCCAGAACAAGCATCTCTATCTGCGTGCCGAGGTGCCCGAGCGCCGCTTCAACGAGCTCAACAACATCCGAAGCGCCAAGTTCAGCACCAGCTACAGCAACCGCCTCTACGACATCAGCCAGATGGGCGGACACATCCAGTCGTATGGCCGCTCTGCCGAGGTCAACAACTCTTACATACCCGTAATCTTCGAGTTCAACAATACCGGCGACGTGGTCCAGGGCTCCTATGCCGACATCTACCTCATCACCCATGAGCGCCAACAGGTCATCACGCTGCCCCTGACAGCCATCACCGAGGAACAGGGCTTACACTATATCTATATACAGAAAGACGCCGAAGGCTATCAGAAGCAGGAGGTGACTCTCGGCGAAAGCGACGGCGAGCGCATCGAAATCAAGAGCGGTGTGAAGGCCGGCGACCGCGTGGTGACGCGTGGCGCCATACAGGTCAAGCTGGCCTCGGCTTCCAACGCTATCCCCGCCCACAACCATAACCATTAAGCCCACCTCTATACTGTAACATCATGCTGAACAGGATCATCAAGTTCTCGCTCGAGAACAGAATATTAATACTGGTCTTGGCTGTACTGCTGGTTATCGCCGGCCTCTATTCTACCGCCAAGACCGAGGTCGACGTCTTCCCCGACCTCAACGCTCCCACAGTGGTCATCATGACCGAAGCTGGCGGCATGGCCAGCGAGGAAGTCGAACAGCTGGTGACCTTCCCTATCGAGTCGGCGGTCAACGGCAGCACCGGCGTGCGCCGCGTGCGCTCGCAGTCTACCCACGGCTTCTCTGTCGTCTGGGTAGAGTTTGACTGGGGCACCGACATTTACCTGGCGCGCCAGATCGTGAGCGAGAAGCTCTCTGCCATTGGCGAGCAGATGCCTGCCGGTGTGAGCGCTCCCGTGCTGGGCCCTCAGTCGTCTATCCTGGGCGAAGTGCTCATCGTGAGCCTTACCAGCGACAAGACCTCCATGCAAGACCTGCGCACCTATGCCGACTGGGTCATCCGCCCACGGCTGCTCTCTACCGGTGGCGTGGCCCAGGTGAGTGTCCACGGTGGCGACATCAAGGAGTACCAGATACTCATCAACCCCGGCAAGATGAAGCACTTCGGCGTAAGCCTCGCCGACGTGATGGCCTGCACCCGCGGCATGAACACCAATACCAACGGCGGCGTGTGCTACAAGTACGGCAACGAGTACATCATACGCGGCATCACCTCGACCAACGATATCGACAAGCTCGAGGCCAGTGCGGTGAAGAAGAGCGGTGAGAGCGTCATCACCCTTGCCGATGTGGCCGACATACGCGTGGGCAGCCAGTCGCCCAAGCTGGGCGTGGCCAGCGAACGGGCTCACCCCGCCGTGCTGCTTACCGTGACCAAGCAGCCCAACACCAGTACGCTCGACCTGACGGCCCATCTGGACCATGCGCTCGACGAGCTCAAAGGCAATCTGCCCGCCGACGTGCATATCTCTACCAACATCTTCCGCCAGGCCGACTTCATCAGCAGCAGCATCGACAATGTGAAGAAGTCACTCATCGAGGGAGCCATCTTTGTGGTCATCATCCTGATGATATTCCTTGCCAATGTGCGCACCACCATCATCTCGCTGGTCACCATCCCCCTGTCGTTTCTCGTGGCGATGATAGTGCTCAACGCCCTCGGCATAAGCATCAACACCATGACTCTGGGCGGTCTGGCGATAGCCATCGGGTCGCTGGTCGACGACGCCATAGTCGATGTGGAGAATGTCTACAAGCACATCAGGCTGAACCGGCAGTTGCCCGAGGCCGAGCGCGTGCCCATGATCCGGCTGGTCTATGAGGCCTCGCGCGAGGTGCGTATGCCCATCCTCAACTCTACCCTTATCATCATCGTGAGCTTTGCGCCGCTGTTCTTCCTCAGTGGCATGGAGGGCCGCATGCTCATCCCGCTGGGCATCGCCTTTGTGACGGCGCTCATGGCGTCGACGCTGGTGGCGCTCACGCTTACGCCCGTGCTCTGCAGCTATCTGCTCGGCAAGAGCAATGGCGAGATGGGCAAGGAGGCCTTTGTGGCAGTATGGCTCAAGGGGTATTACCAGCGGGCGCTGACATGGGTATTGGGCCACACCCGATGGGTGATAGGCTCTACCGCCGTGCTGCTGGTGGCGGCTCTTGCCACATTCTTCTCTTTAGGCAGCAGCTTCCTGCCCAAGTTCAATGAGGGCTCGTTTACCATCAACATATCTTCGCTCCCGGGCATCTCGCTCGAAGAGAGCGACTCCATAGGCGCACGGGCGGAGAGGCTCCTGCTGCAGGTGCCCGAGATAACCACCGTGGCACGCAAGACAGGCCGCGCCGAGCTCGACGAGCATGCACTGGGCGTCAACGTGAGCGAGATAGAAGCTCCGTTCAAGCTCAAAGACCGCGGGCACGAAGAGGTACAGAACGACGTGAGGCAGCGCCTGTCGGTGCTGGCGGGCGCCAACATCGAGATAGGTCAGCCCATATCCCACCGCATCGACGCCATGCTGTCGGGCACGCAGGCAAGCATAGCCATCAAGCTCTTTGGCAGCGACCTGAACAAGATGTACACCATAGGCAACCAGATCAAGAAGGCCTGCAAGGACATCGACGGCATCACCGACCTCAACGTGGAACAGCAGATAGAGCGTCCGGAACTCAAGATAGTGCCACGGCGCGAACTGCTGGCACGCAACGGCATCACGCTGCCCGAGTTCAACGAGTTTCTGGCTGTCAATCTGGCGGGCGAGACCGTATCGCAGGTGTACGAGGCGGGCAGAGCGTTCAACCTGGTGGTCAAGGCCGCCAACTACAACGAGATAAGCGAC
This sequence comes from Prevotella sp. P4-51, assembly GCF_002251455.1. Lineage (NCBI taxonomy): Bacteria > Pseudomonadati > Bacteroidota > Bacteroidia > Bacteroidales > Prevotellaceae > Prevotella > Prevotella sp. P4-51. The sequence continues at coordinate 125,343 of NZ_NPJM01000069.1, read as the reverse complement.
CTGATCATCGACACGCAGGACGGACGCAAGGTGCCTCTGTCCGATGTGGCCGACATCATATCGAGCGCCGGCCCCAACACCATCAACCGCGAGAACACCCAGCGCAAGATAGTCATCTCTGCCAACACCACCGGCAGGGCACTGAGCGACGTGGTGGCCGACATCAAGACTGCGGTAGACAACAATATCCAGTTGCCCGAGGGCTATCATATAGAGTATGGTGGACAGTTTGAGAGCCAGGAGCATGCTTCACGGGTGCTCTATCTCACCTGCACGATAGCCATCGCCATCATCTTCCTGCTGCTGTTCATGCAGTTCCGCAGCACGATGGAGGCTGGTGTGATACTGCTCAATCTGCCACTGGCGCTCATCGGCGGCATCTTTGCCATCATCTTCACCACCGGCGAGGTGAGCATTCCCGCCATCATCGGCTTCATCTCGCTTTTCGGCATCGCCACGCGCAACGGCATGCTGCTCATCACCGAGTACAAGCGGCTGCGCACCGAAGAGGGCAAGACCGTGAAGGAAGCCATCATCGAAGGCTCGCTCTCACGACTCAACCCCATACTCATGACAGCCCTCACCTCGGCGCTGGCTCTGGTGCCGCTGGCTCTCGGCGGCGACCTGCCCGGCAACGAGATACAGTCGCCCATGGCCAAGGTGATACTGGGCGGACTCATCAGTTCGACATTACTCAACGCATTTATCATACCTATCATTTATGAAAAGATATCTCATCGCTATTAGCGCCATGCTCGCTACGCTGACGGCAGCAGCCACCGGCACAGACAGCATCGGCGACATACTCAGGCAGATAGCCGCCAACAACCTGACGCTCAAGGCGCAGGCACACGAAAGCGAGGCCGACGTGCTGGACATCAAGGCCGACAACGCGCTGGGCGGCCCATCGGTCGAATACAGCCCTTTCTTCAAGAAGGGATATTCGGGCGTGGTCGAGAGCGAGCTCGTGGTCAGCCAGGAAATCAAGTTTCCTACCAAGTACAAGGATTGCAGCCGGCTCGCAGGCATGCAGAGGAATGCCGGCCAGCAGCAGCTGCTCAAGCAGAGAAGGGACATTCTGCTCGAAGCCGAGCTGATTTGCCTGGACATCATACGCCTCAACCAGACGCTCAGTATGCTCAACCAGCGCCTCACGGGCAGTGAGCAGCTGCGCAGTATGTACGAGCAGCGTATGGAGGTGGGCGACGCCAACATCCTGGAGCTCAACAAGGTGAAACTCGATGTCATGGAGGTGAAAGCCCTGGTGACAGAAGCGCGCAACGAGCGCATACTGCTGCTCCAGCAGCTCCAGCAGCTCAACGGCGGACAGGCCATAGAGGTCAACATGACCACTATGCCTGAGTTTGCAGCCATCACAGACTACAAGTCGTTTGAAGCGCTGGCACTGGCCAACGACGCCGACATCAAGACAGCCGAAGCCTCGCTCAAGACAGCCGAGATGGACATGAAGATACAAAAGAGCGAGTGGCTGCCCAACCTCACGGTGGGCTACCGCAGGAACACCGAGGAGGGCGAGCCTGTCAACGGAATGATAGTGGGTATGAGCTTCCCGCTCTACAGCAACAGCAAGAAAATCAAGGCTGCCCGTGAACGCAAGCAGAGTGCCGAGATACAGGTGATGCAGTCGCGCCAGGAAGCCGAGGCCTCTATCAGGTCGCGCTACCAGCAGCTCAAGGGGCTGCAGCAGGTGCTCGACCACAGCGACGTCAAGATGATGAACGAGAGTATCGCCCTCTTTGCCAAAGCGCTGAAGCAGGGAGAAATCACCGCGCTGGTCTACTACGAGGAAATCAACAATATCTATCAGAAACTGCAGCGCCACATCGACCTGCACTGCCAGAGCACCAAACTCCTGGCCGAACTGCACAAGAACGAGTTGTAACACGCCAGACACCACTATCGCCACAGCGGCTGCCGTCATCTGTAGAGTAGAGACGGCAGCCGCTGTTTGGGTTACTGGGGTGCAGGGGCCAATGATACAAGTCAATAAGACGCCATGAAAACAAAGAAACCCCTCGCGCCAGCACCGATGTGTGGACAAAAGATGATACCTTTGCAGTCGTTTTTAAGGACACTTACATTATTACCGTTTTAGCAACAACACTTATGCAAGTATTTACGTACAAACCCAAACTGGTTTCTACCCTGAAACACTATAACCGTAGTAAATTTATGCAAGACCTCATGGCCGGCATCATCGTGGGCATCGTAGCCCTGCCGTTGGCCATCGCCTTTGGCATCGCTTCGGGCGTAACGCCCGAGAAGGGCATCATCACCGCCATCGTGGCAGGCTTCATGGTGTCGGTATTCGGCGGAAGCCGCGTGCAGATAGGCGGACCTACAGGTGCATTCATTATCATTATCTACGGCATCATACAGCAATACGGCATACAGGGACTCACCATCGCTACTCTTATGGCAGGCGTGTTCCTGATACTCTTCGGCGTACTCCGCTTGGGTACCATCATCAAGTATATACCCTATCCTATCGTGGTGGGATTTACGAGCGGTATCGCCGTAACCATCTTTACCACCCAAATCAAGGACTTGTTGGGGCTGACTATGGCGACGGTGCCCTCGGACTTCACCGAGAAGTGGATAGCCTACTTCCACGACATCAGCACGATAGACTGGTGGACGGCGATGGTGGGCATAGTGAGCATCGTGATTATCACGCTCACGCCCCGATTCAGCAAGAAGATTCCCGGCTCGCTGGTGGCTATCATCGTGATGACCCTGGCGACTCTGATACTCAAGCAGTTTTATGGCGTGACAAGCATAGAGACCATAGGCGACCGCTTCTCCATCAACAGCGAACTGCCCAACGCCACCGTGCCCGCCCTATCGTGGGATATCATCAAGAGCCTGGTGTCGCCGGCGCTTACCATTGCCATCCTCGGCGCCATAGAGAGCCTGCTCTCTGCCACGGTGGCCGACGGTGTGATAGGCCATCACCATGACTCCAATACCGAGCTCATCGGACAGGGTCTGGCCAACCTCGCCTCGCCCCTCTTCGGCGGCATCCCTGCCACCGGAGCCATAGCCCGCACCATGACCAATATCAACAACGGCGGCCGCACCCCTGTAGCCGGCATCATCCATGCTGTGGTGTTGCTGCTCATCTTCCTCTTCCTCATGCCGCTGGCGCAGTATATCCCCATGGCGTGTCTGGCAGGCGTGCTGGTGGTCGTGTCGTACGGCATGAGCGGCTGGCGCTCGTTTGCCATGCTGATGAAGAACCCCAAGAGCGATGTCAGCGTGCTGCTTATCACCTTCATCCTGACCATACTCTTCGACCTGACCATAGCCATTGAGGTAGGCCTCATCATCGCCTGTCTGCTCTTCATGAAGCGTATGGCTGAGACCAGCGATGTCAAGGTTATCATGGACGAGATAGACCTGACCGACGAGACCGACGTGAGACTGGAGAACAACGAGCACCTCACCATCCCCACCGGCGTGGAGGTGTACGAAATCAACGGGCCCTACTTCTTCGGTGCCGGCAACAAGTTTGAGGAAATCATGGCCAACTTCGGCGACCGCCCCAAGGTGCGCATCATCCGTATGCGTAAGGTGCCGTTTGTCGACTCTACCGGCATACACAACCTCACCAATCTGTGCATGATGAGCCGCAAGGAGGGCATACAGATTGTGCTGTCGGGAGTGACTCCCAAGGTAGAACAGGTGCTCGAGCACGCAGGCTTCTACCAGATTGTGGGCAAAGAGAACATCTGCAGCCACATCAATCTGGCTCTGGAGCGTGCCAAGGAAATCATAAGATAAACCGCCATCGCCCCCTGCTGGCGGGCGACCCACGCGCGTATATATAATAAGGTAAGGACTTGGAGTGTGACTGCTCCAAGTCCTTACCTTATTATATATATAGACATCAGAAGGCTGCCGCAGGATAACAGACTAAGGCTTCAGCCACTCGTCCTTGTACTGCTTGGGCGTCTTGTTCATGCTCTTTCTGAATACCATGATGAAGTAGGCGGTGTCGCTGTATCCGCACGCCTCTGCCACCTGAGCCACCGTCATGTCGGCGGTCTGCAGGAGTTCGCAAGCCTTTCGGATGCGGCGCGAGGTGATATATGCCGCCGAGGTGAGGCCCGTATGCTGCTTGACCTTACGCGTGAAGGTGGCACGGGTGACCCCGAAGCGAGCCGCCAGGTCGGCGAGGTCTATGTCGCCTTCGCCGATACGGCTGTCTACATACTGCTGCACCTCGTCGATGAAGTCGGGAGTGCGGTCGGTGGTCTCTACCTGCCCGTCGGCATCGTCGACAACCGGCACGGAGCCAGCATACTTGTCGCGCAGCATACGCCGCTGCTGGAGCAGTAGACTTACGCGCATCAGGAGTTCGTCGGCACGGAACGGCTTGAGCAGATAGGCGTCGGCACCAGCCTGAAAACCCTTCATGCGACCACGCACCGAAGAGTCTGACGACACCATGACGATGGGGATATGACAGGTGGCAGCCTGCGCACGCACACCCTCGCAGAGCTGATAGCCATCCATGACGGGCAACACGCCGTCGGTGATAATCAGGTCGGGCGCAGCAATTCTGATTTTATGCAGACCGTCTTCACCATTGGAGGCAAAGAACACCTTGTAATGGTCTTTCAGCTGGTCGGCAACGTAGCGGGCCACCTGTGCCGACTCTTCGACGATGAGTATGCGTGGCTTGTTGTCAGCTTCGGCTTCGACGACAGGGGGCATGTCGGCATCGGCAGGAGATAGAGCGGCAGGAGTGTGGAGGGTCTTCTGCTCGGTGAGGCGAGGATAGTCGTGGTCGCCATGACGCAGGGGGATGGTGATGATGAACTGGGCATACTCGCCCAGCTTGCTCTTCAACTTGATATCGCCACCCATAGCTCGTATGGCAGCCTGCACCGCCTGGATATTCAGCCCCACATGCATATAGATTTCAGAGGTATTCTTGCTGTCATAGGGCTTGAGCAGGTCTTTGACTACCTCGGGCGACATACCCTGGCCGCGGTCTTTGAGTTCGAGCCTGAGCATGCGCCTCTCGATAGACATGCTGATATAGAGGTCGGACTGGTTGTAGGCATGGTGCAACATATCAGTCAGCAGATTGCCAAGAATCTTGTCGACATAATCGGGCACGAAGTCGGCCTCTATCTTGTTGCGCTTGGAGGTCACCACAAGACGTATCTGGCGCTTCGCGGCCTCATGGCGATAGGCTTCGACCAGCATGCGTACATATCCCACGATGTCGTCGTGACACCACTGTGCCTCGTCGACGGGTCTGATGCTGATATTGGTGATGTCCACCACACTGTCTACCAGATGGAGCAGACGACGAGAGGCCTCCTGAAGCTGCGACACCTCGTCGCGTATCTGCTGGTTGTCGGTCTGCGACTCTATGGAGTTGCCCGCCGACTGGATGATGGTCACCGGTGTGCGCAGTTCGTGCGAGATATTGGCGAAGAAGCGCACACGGGCGTCGCGGAACTCTCTGTAGGCGGCAAGCGTGCGGGTGCGGATGCGCAGGAGGTAATAGGAGAACGCCAAGAGGACTATCATACCTACCATGATGAGCGTAAACACGAGCCATCCACTCTCCTGCTGCTTGCGCATACGGTCCATATCCTTGCGCACATAGTTGAGCTTGCGCGTATTGTCGGCCATGAGCTCGTCTATCTGCACATTCTGGATATCACCCAGTTTCTCCAGGTTCATCACCGTGTCGTTCCAGTTCTTGTAGTCGACATAGGCAGCGAGGGCTTTGGCTGTATTGCCCGACTTGCGATAAATCTGATAATAGAGCAGGGCTATCTGCGAGCGGTCGCCAGGCGAGTTGATTTCGTCGGCGGTCATCTTGGCCTCCTGCAGATACTCGATGGCGGTGGCGGTCATCTGTCGCTTGATGTAGACACGCGCAAGGCTTATGCAGGACCGCAGGCGGAGATAGCGGTCGGAGTGGGCCATCAGGGTAATATAAGCCTTGTCGTACTCGGCAGTGGCCTTGGCATAGTCGCCCCTATCCTCGTAGAGGCCGCCATACTCGATACGAATGAGCGCCATACCCACCTCGTCGTTAATGAGCTGTTTCTGCTCCATGGATTTCTGGAAATAGAACTGGGCAGAGTCGAGGTTGTTCTGGGCTCTGAACACTCTGCCGATATCAGAATAGTTGAGCGCCATACCAAAAGCGCTGCCCAACTTGATTTCGCCGGCAAGCGAGCGCCTGAAGTAGTCGAGGGCTGCCTTGTAGTTGCGGATGGTATAATAGATTTTTCCCAGACCGTTGAGTATCTTCAGCTGACTCTTGAAGGCCGCGGCAGTGGTGTCGCTCCACTGCTGGCAGTAGCCCAGACCAAGAGTCATGCTGCTGGTGGCAAGGTACATAGCACCCAGACGGCGGTAGTTGGTACCCAGTTCGTTGAGGGTATTGACAATTTCCATCGTGTCGCAGATACTATCGGCTACAGCCAGGCCCTGCTTGTGGGCAAGGATGGCGCGACCGAACTGGTTGTCTACACGATATGCCCTACCCAACCGCCGCAGCACGATAGACTCGCCCATACGGTTGCCCGACTGGCGGTAGACTTGGAGCCAATGCTTCAGGTCGGTGGTGTCGGCCACCGCGTTCAACTTGCGTTCTATCTGTTTGTACTCAGGGGTATTGTATATAGGTACCGTCTTCTTGTCGCTACAGCCAGCAAGAAGCAGCAGTCCCAGAACCACCGAGAGGTAATAGATGGGAAGATATGGATGCTTGATGGGTCTCATACTTTGCCGTGTTCTGTTCTCATTAATGCTAAGATACCACAAAATTAATGAAAACCAAGAACAAGGCAAAGCAAAAGAAATATTATTTTAGGTTTTGGCCGTCTATTGGGGGCTTTATCGGCGGTTTATATCGACTCTGACGCCCATGCTGAGCCCAAACTCGAAGGGCTTGTCGCTGTAGATGGTGCTGACGCCGCTGCCATTGTCGAAGTGGTAGGACACGCCGGGCTCGATATAGAGGCTCACGGCGCGGGTGGCACGATACTCGGCGCCGGCAGACAGCTGTACCGACAGCTGGGGACGGCTCATCTTGACATCTTCGTTGCGCTGCTGACCGGTATAGCTCACCGTGCGACGGCCCTTGACCAGTTTCTCTACCTCGCCGCCAGCGGTGAGATAGACATTGACATGGCGGTTGCCCCATACATTGTAGCCCACAGCCACAGGCACGCCGATGAAGTGGAGATGCTGGTCGATGTCCTCGCCGCCCATCTCTATCTCTGACGAGTGATAGCTGTAGTTGACGCCGGTCTGCACGCTCCAACGGTCGTCGAGCGAGTAGCGCAGAGAGAGGCCTCCCTTGACGGGCAGCTTATGATGGGTGCGGCCACCGCTCCTGCCCATAGGGAGCATGGGCACACGGCTGGGGTGGATCATATCGCCGCTGCCATAGACGTCATTGTCCGCTAAAAAGCCACCGCCGTCAGTCAATTTGGAAGGGATGACAGAGTTGCCTGACTGGGCGCCGCGCACGTAGGCGCCAATCGACATGGGATGGGAGCGGCGGGTGGATGGATAATGTATCACCCTGCGCTCGGTCTTTCTGACGGTAGAGCCCGACGGGGAGACAGGCTTCGAGGTGGCAGCAGGCTTGGTGGCTGTCGGGCTGTCGGCATCGGTCGGGCGCTGCTCCATCACCTCACATTCGGGCTCGGGCTCTATATTATATATAGGTGTAGAGACGGCGGGCGTAGTATTGTCGGCGAGCATCACCTCCCTGACGGCGGTGGGGCTGAAGGTTGCCTTCCATCGGCGCACGGCAGCGACCAGTGAACTGGGATCGCCAGCAGTCTGGGCGTCGGTGGCAGCGGCTACGGCAGAGGGCTGCACCGCATGGCTGGTGGGCAATGAGGCTGTCGGCGCCATCTCGGGAGCCGAGGGGGTAAACACAAATACGGCTACGACAACGGCTGCTGCCACCGCTGCCAGAGCTGCTATGCGCTGGGTCCACAAAGGCACTACAGGGGCTTTGCGCGAGGTGGCTGCCAGGGGCTTCAGCCCGCGGCGCTGCATCTCGGCCACGATGTCATCATACAGTCCCTCAGGAACATCAGCCTCATAATGCTCCATCTTCTGCTGTATGCGATTAATCCATTTGTCGTTGGTAGTCATATCTGTCTTTTATAGTCTTTTATCATTTGTGCGAGCATTGTGCGTGCCCGCTTGTACTGCGACGCCGAGGTGTCGGGCTTGATGCCGAGCGCTGCGGCTATCTCCTTGTGGCTCTTGCCCTCGATGGCATAGAGGTTGAAGACGGTGCGATAGCCTACGGGCAGTCGTCTTATCATGTCCAGGATTTCGCCCTCGCTGAGTCCGGCGACATCGGGTTCGTCGGTGGTGTCATCGGCTATGTTCTCGACCTCGCCCATCATGGTTGTCGACGCTTGGGCACGCAGAAACATCAGCGCCTGGTTGATGGTGATGCGCGCCATCCATGCCTGGAGCGAGCCCCGACCCTGATAGGTGAAGGAAGAGATATGGGTATAAATCTGGATGAGCGACTCCTGCAGCACATCTTTCTGGTCGTCGGCGTCGGTGATGTATCGGGCGCAGATACCGGCAAGCACGCCTGCATAGGAGTCGTACAGACGACGCATGGCCGAGGCATCGCCCCGGCCAAACAGTTGTATTATCTGTTGTTCGATATCTGCTTGATACAATCGCATAGGATAGCACGTCGCCCATGGGGCCACACCCGCTACGGGGCATGGCCTCGGGACTCAAAACACTGTTATTTGCGGGTACAATACTTGAACTGCGCCTTCTTTTCGCCAGTGAACGACTGCCACTTGACGGTGAGCAGCACGGTCTTGCCTTCGGTGTCGGGCAGCTGGTTGAGACGGAAAGCTATCAGTCCGTCGGCAGGATAGCCAGAGACATCGCCGTGGGCATTGTGACGAATTTCCACCGTGTAGGGTTCGTTGCACTTCACGAGGTTGAGCTCGTGGGGCTTGTTGCTGCCAAAGAGGGTGCGGAAGCGCAGGGTGAAATATCCGTCTTCGACCACCGTGGCCCAGCTGTTGACCACCTCTATCGGGTCTTTGCCGTAAGTCTGGTCGTCGTCGGCGCTGTGGAGCACCATAGGTTTGGTGCGTATGGTGTCAATCCAGTTGACATAGACCGAGCGTGAATTGTGTCCGGTGGATTTTTGGTCTTCCTTGAAGTTGACGAGGGCTCTCACCTCCTTGCCGCCATAAGGGGCTGTCTTGATATTGGTAGGTACGAGCGTGGTGGCATCGTCGAGCTGCATATAGAAGGCACCTGTCTCGGCATTGGTCTTCAGTGTGACCAACGCATTGGGGAAGTAGGTGATTCCGTTATCATCGTCATCGTTGCAGGACTGCAGGGTGAAAGAAGAGACTGCCAACACGAGGCAGAGGGTAAGGAATTTCAATTTGTTCATATCTGTCTTTTGCTTTTTGTTTCGTCTATTAAATGCAGCCGCAGCCATTTCCTTGCACGTATTTACCTTTTTTAACCATTAGGAATGGCTTCCCAGCACCACGGTCATCACGCCAAGGAGCGCGGAAACGCACGCGCTGAAGCGGGAGCAGACGGGCTGCATCGCGATAACTGCCACAAAAATAATACAAACCACGCGGAGAAAGAAATAAATTCACCGTTTTCTTGTCGGTTGCCATCGTTTTCGTGTCGGCTGCCATCGTTTTCTTGTCAGCTGCCATCGTTTTCTTAATCAGTTGTCATCGTTTACTTGACAGCAGCTATTGTTATCGTGCGTCCACAACCACCGGCGGCATCAGAGCGAAGGGACAGTCCGACGGCCATCGGGCGCATCGGGCAAGGGCGGCACGCATTTTCGACAGTGATGGCATAGAAGTTAATTTCGGGGTTTGAAACCGTCATTGCAAACCCTGCAATCAGCGTTTCTGAACTTGAAACCATCATTTCAAACCCCAAAATCAGGTTTAAGGAGGTCGGCGGAAGTTTGGGGGATATATATAAATAAGGTGGGGATGTATTTGCTTCGGTTTGCACTATTTACGGCTCCCGCTGTGAAGGTAGGCGGCACCTCAAGAATAAAAATAAACGAGTTTATTTTGTATTCTCTTCGGTTTGCACTACCTTTGGATAAGGTAGGCTGCGTCTCAACAATGCCAAATGAAAAAACTTTCGTTTTTTCTTTGCATTGTCTTCGACTTGCACTACCTTTGCATCTATATGGAAATAAATCTTCTTACTACGGCGGAAGCCGAAAAGCTGAACGAGCTTATTGACAACGCCCAACAGATAGTAGTGACTTGCCACAAGTCGCCCGACGGCGACGCTATGGGTGCAAGCCTGGCGTGGACAGACTATCTCTCTGCCCAGCGTGATAAAAAAGTGACAATGGTAGTGCCCGACGCCTATCCCGACTTTCTGCATTGGCTGCCGGGAACAGAACGCGTGGTGCGCTATGACAAGCATAAGGACCAGGTGGCTGAAATCATGACTCACGCCGACCTGATATTCTGCATCGACTTCAATGCTATGTCGCGCGTAGACGAAATGACAACGGTGCTCACCGAAGCCACAGGCCACAAGGTGATGATGGACCATCACCTGAACCCCGAAAAGGAGGGCATGGAGCTGATGGTGTCGCATCCCGAGTTGAGCAGCGCCTCTGAGGTGGTGTTCCGCGTGGTATGGCAGTTGGGTGGTTTTGACATGATGACCCGCCGCTGCGCCACACAGATATACTGCGGCATGATGACCGACACGGGAGGGTTTACCTACAACTCCACCCGTCCGGAGATATATTATATAATAGGTCAGCTGCTCACCAAGGGCATCGACAAAGACCGCATCTACCGCAATGTGTACAACAACTACAGTTGCTGGGCCATGAGGCTGAGGGGATATATCATCTCGCAGAAGCTCAATTACTTTGAAGACTATCACTCCTCTTACTTCACCATCACCCGCAGCGATATGGCGCGCTTTCACTTCATCAAGGGCGACGCCGAAGGGCTGGTCAACGAGCCGCTGCGCATCAAGGGCATGAAGCTCTCTATCTCGCTGCGCGAAGACGACCGCCACGACAATCTGATATGGGTGAGTCTGCGCTCGGTCGATGACTTCCCCTGCAACGAGATGGCTGCCAGACACTTCAACGGTGGCGGACACCTCAACGCCAGCGGTGGCAAGCTCTGCTGCACGATGGACGAGGCAGAGAAGGCTGTGAGAGAAGCCATCATGGACTTCTCCGACAAGCTGAAATAAACTTAATTCGAGATAAAATGAAAACAAGAAAATGGCTCATGATAGCCGCCATGGGACTGATGCTGACTGCCTGTCAGGAGAAGAAGCAGCCCTACAACATCATCGTAAAGAAGGAGCAGGCACCCAAGTCTACCAAGACTCTGGCCATAGGCGACTATGTGCAGAAGTATCACGTAGAGTGGCTGGGCAAGGACTATACGATAACGGTAGCGGCAAAGGCTGACTCGACGCTGGACAAGGTGAGCGACGGCACACGCAAATACTATGACAACCGCATCGCGCTCACCATCGACCGCGAAGACGGCACACAGTTTCTGCACCGCGAGTTTACCAAAAACGATTTTTCCGCCCATGTCGATGCCGGCTATCTGGATAACAGTGCGCTGGTGGGTATCGTGTACGACAAAATCGATGGCGACAACCTCACCTTTGCTGTCAGCGTGGGCTCGCCAGACAAGTCGAGCGACGACTACGTGCCCCTGCTCATCAAGATAGGACGCACGGGCAGTGTCTCTGTGAGCAAAGACACACGCCTGGACACCAGCTCGGCTGACGAAGCGGCAGATGAAGTATTCTAACCCTAAAAAACATAATCATGAAGAATGTAATCACAGCGCTCCTGCTCTGCATCTCGATAGGAGCATCGGCACAGACCATGGGCAATCCTATGCCCAACGTTTCGGCGGAAGAAAATCCGCTGCAGACCATCAACAACACGCCCGGCCTCTGCGCCATCTTCCGCACATGGGGCTTCATAGGCGACAGCCTGTGTAGCGGCGAGATGGAGAGTCGCGACGAGAATGGCAAGCTGGGTCATCACGACATGTACGAATACTCGTGGGGCCAGTTCCTGTGCCGTGCCTGTGGCGCCGAGGGCGAGAACTTCAGCCGCGGAGGTCAGACCGCCAAGGGATGGATAGCCGACGACACCAAGCGCGGATGGGCATACTGCAAGATGAACCCCAAGCAGGCTTACATCGTGGCTATGGGTGTAAACGACTATACACGCCGCAAGCGCAACAACCTGAAGTGTGGCAGTCTGGATACCGACGTAGACCTCAAGGACTACAACAACAATGCCCCGACCTATGCCGGCTATATGGCTGGCATCATACAGCGACTGCAAAGCATACAGCCCAAGGCAAAGATATTTGTGGTGACACGCCCGCAGACCGACAAGGGCAACAACGCCTATGACGAGTTCAACGAGGTGGTGCGCGGGCTGGCACGTATGTTCAGCAACGTATATGTCATCGACCTCTTCAAGCACGCCCCACTCTATGACGCCGATTTCCAGGACCGTTATTACGTAGGAGGCCACCTCAATGCGATGGGCTACGAGTACACGGCACGTGTATTCATGACCTACATAGACTGGATTATCCGCAACAACTATAAAGAATTCAAGGAAGTGGCCTTCATTGGTACCAAACTCCACTATACGCCTGATAATGAGTTGAAAAAGAAGAAATAGCATCATCCCGGGCATGCCAAAGATACCCATAAATGACCCATGGGGATAAAAAACATGCCCAAAAATTTGCAAGACTCAGAAAAAAGCACTACCTTTGCACTCGCAAATGAGAAATATCGCGGAGTGGAGCAGTTGGTAGCTCGCCAGGCTCATAACCTGGAGGTCGCATGTTCGAGTCCTGCCTCCGCAACTACAACGTCCGAAAAGCAAATAACCAAGGCTTTTCGGACGTTTTTCGTATATACACCCGTACAGGGGTCGGACAGTAAGGCCCAGATATATATCGGGTGAGCCATAATATAGCAACAGTTCTATTATCGGTCATCCCGAAACATCCCGAAACAAAAAGGCGCTATCCGTACTGCCTCTTTCGCGCTGTGGAGAGCGCTGTGGGCCATGCGGATAGCGCAGATGTTGACGGCTTGATGGCTGCGGTAGCAGGCAAGCCGATGATGGGTTCTTTAGAACAGGTGTGAGGGATAAACGCCCTCGTCAATGAGGCTCTGGATGCGGGCTACCACACTATCGCGGTCGGCAGCATAGGTCACGCCAAACCACTTGCTGGTGGTATCGAGCACCTTGACGGTAGCGGTCTTCTCGTTGATGAGCTTGTTGACCATCAATGGGATGAAGAACTCTGCCTTCAGGTTTTCCATATTCTTCTTGTCGCTGAGGAACTCCTTGAAGTAAGCCTCGCTATAGTCGAAGTAATCGGGAGTGAAACCCCACATATTCATACTTACGGGCGTGTTGTCCTCGACAGCTACCCACTGGCCCTGCTCGTCCTTGTAGCATACGGGGCCATTGACGCGCATAATCTCGGTGCGCTCAACCACGGTGGTAAGGTGACCAGCCTCGTCCTTAGAGCAGATACCGCGAGCCACGGTACCGTTCTCGCTCAGCGTATTGCCTACACGGAAGCCCACCATAGCATAATCGTTCTTGGCGCCCTCGGGCAGCTCTGACAGGAACTTGCCAATCACCATGAAGGCATCACGGTTGTAGAAGTCGTCGCAGTTGATGACGCAGAAAGGCTCCTTGATGATATCCTTGGCCATGAGCACGGCGTGGTTGGTACCCCAAGGCTTCTGACGGCCTTCGGGCACGCTGAAGCCCTCGGGCAGCGCGTCGATAGACTGGAAGCATATCTCGGCGGGGATATGTCCCTCATATTTGGAAAGAACCTTATCGCGGAAATCCTGCTCAAAGTCCTTACGGATTACGAAGACGATTTTGCCAAAACCAGCCTGGATGGCGTCGTAGATAGAGTAGTCCATAATGGTCTCACCATTGGGACCCAGACCGTCGAGCTGCTTGAGCCCACCGTAGCGGCTTCCCATACCAGCCGCAAGAAGTAACAATGTAGGTTTCATATTATATAATAATGTGTTAAGTTATAGTCACCATGCAAAAGTAATCAAAAAAAATCGGAATACACAGCACCTTTACTGATAATTTATGCCATCGTCCTATTTTTGTCTGTAATGTCCGAAATCTTGCCAACCACCACGCTGCGGCTTGCATCGATTTCGGTCATCACGGCGATTACGACAAAGACAGGCGGCGCCTCAACCATGCAAATTGAAAAAACATTCGCTGTATTGTCTTCGGCTTGCACTACTCTATGGCTCACCATGAAGGTAGGCGGCGCCTCAACAATACAAATTGAAAAAACATTCGTTTTTCCTTTGTATTGTCTTCGGCTTGCACTACCTTTGCAATATGATTGACATAAACGAGATAAAGGACAAGCGGATAGCCGTGCTGCTCTCGGGCGGCGTCGACAGTTCGGTGGTGGTATACGAGCTGGCCCGCATGGGGCTCAAGCCCGACTGCTTCTACATCAAGATAGGGCCAGAGGAACAGGAGGAATGGGACTGCACCTCTGAGGAAGACCTGGAGATGGCCACGGCTGTGGCCGGAAGGTTCGGATGCCGCCTGCAGGTGATAGACTGCCACCGCGAATACTGGGACCAGGTGACGCGATACACCATGGAGAAAGTCAAGGCGGGCTATACGCCCAACCCCGACGTGATGTGCAACAGGCTCATCAAGTTTGGCGCCTTCGACGAGAAGATGGGGCACAACTACGACCTGATTGCCACCGGCCACTACGCCCAGACGGAAATCATAGACGGACGCAAATGGCTCTGCACCAGCCCCGACCCGGTCAAAGACCAGACCGACTTTCTTGCCCAAATCTACGACTGGCAGCTGCGCAAGGCGCTCTTCCCCATAGGTCACTATGAGAAAGACGAGGTACGCCAGATAGCCGAACGCGAGCATCTGATCAACGCCCGACGTCGCGACAGCCAGGGTATCTGCTTCCTGGGGCAGATAGACTACAACGAATATATACGCCGATACCTGGGTGAGAACCCCGGAGACGTGATAGAATGGGAAACCGGCAAGCGCATTGGCGGCCATCGTGGACTCTGGTTCCACACCATCGGCCAGCGCAAGGGCCTCGGGCTGGGCGGCGGTCCCTGGTTTGTCATCAAGAAGGATGTGGAAAAGAATATCCTGTACGTCAGTCACGGTTACGACCCTGAGACTGCGTACAAGCAAGAATTCAAGATACATGATTTTCATTTCCTCACAGTCGGTTTCGACAAAGATGAAACCGACGTGACGTTCAAGATTCGCCATACTCCCGACTACCATCACGCCACCATCCGACAATGTGGGGATGGCTGTTATATGGTCTATTCGGCTGAGAAGATACATGGCGTGGCGCCGGGTCAGTTCTGCGTCATCTACGACCACGAGCACCACCGCTGTTATGGTTCAGGAGAGATTACTTTGTAGTAGTCTCTTCTTTTTTTTCACCCTTGTCTTTCACCGTGGCTTCATAGGCGCGCTTCACGGGGTCCTTCTCGTCCATCTTCTGCAGAGCCTGCTTGACTTTGCGCGTACGTCGGCGACGGGACCGGCCTTTGAAGTCAAAGATTTTCACGAGATCAAAATCGACCACACTCGTCTTGGGATTGAGCAGCTGGCGTTCCTTTGGGTCGGTGACACCCCACTGCTCCACATTCTCACGCAGACGCTTGGACAAGTCCTCGCCCACCACCTCGACTTCGCCCAGGGTGCGGGTGCGGGGAATCAGACCGATAGAGTCGCCCACTTCCTTGAAGCCCATCGAGTGGGTGAGATACTTGGGATGACTCACCGTGATGGTATCAAACTTCTCGGGCAGAACGAGTTGGCCCGTATAGGGCGTGGTGTAGGTTCTGGACTTGTCGACCCTTACCCTCACCTGACGGATGGGCACCCGGGTCTCCAGGTCATAAATCACCACTTTCTTCTGGGCGTAGGCCGACACGGAGAACAGGCATAGCAGCGAAAAGAGTACACGATAGTTCATGACAAGTATCTTACTATTGAGTTTGTAATTCTGCAAAAGGCGGCCCATGCGGAACTCGCACTGCCGCCTTTTAGGTATGTATCAGGCTCTATTCGAGTCCCATTTCCTTCATCGCCTTTGCCGCTGCTTTGCCTACAGCCTCGTGGGCCTTCTGTCCAGCCTCATTGGCTTTCTCATTGATTTTGGCGTTGGCTTTGGCAGCAGCCTCGTTGACCTTGGCTTTGGCGTCAGACTTGGCAGCCTCGACAGCCTCTTTGGCTTTGGCATCTACCTTCTTGGCAGCCTCTTCGGCAGCATTCTGCGCGGCTTCGGGCATACTTGTTACGCTGTTTACCAGATTGCTCACCTCACTGTCTTCGCCAGCGATGGCAGTAATCTGTGCCGCATGCTCCTTCAGATATGTCTGGGCCTTGGCCATATATACCTTGGCTTCTTCGAGCTTGCCCGCCTTGACCAGCTGGGCATATTTCTCCTTGATGGCAGCGAGGGTCTTCATCAGCGCGTTGGGGTCCTTGCTCTTAAGCTGGGCATCAAGCATACTTACTACATCATCGTCTACAGGGGCAGCCACCTCTATGGTTTCGCCTTCTGCAGGGGCATTCTGCTTGTTGCCGCAACTTGCCAAGGCAGTCATGGCGAGAATGCCGGCAAAGAAAAACGATTTCTTCATATTCTTATCTTTGTTGGTTATAGACCTGAGTCTCTTGTCTGCAAAGATAGTATATTGCTGCTTTAGCCCAATGGGTTATTAAGATGATTTAACCCACTACCCTACCAATTTATAATTAATTTGGCAAGGCGCAGCTGTTTATCCCCTTTTGGCCGGGCCATACGCCATCAGCTGCTGCCAGTCATCGGCCAGCCTGCGGATGCTGGGCAGAATGACATTGGCGCCCTCGCGGGCCAAGGCCTCATCGGGCAGCGGACCGCTATTGACGCCGATGGTGAATATCTGGGCTGCCACGCCGGCTCTTACGCCCATCGGCGCATTCTCTACCACGATACCCTCCCAGGGTTTCATGTTGCCTGCCAGTTCCAGACCTTTCAGATAGGGGTCGGGGGCTGGCTTTCCGTGGCTCACGTTGTATGCCGACACAATGTGCTGTTCGTCGATAAAGTCTCCGAAATCGTAGACAAGGCGCTGGATGAGGGGTTTCTGTCCGCTCCCGGTAACCACACAGATGGTCAGTCCAGCCTCACGTATCTGCTTCATCAGGTCTACGACGCCATCGAATATCCCGGCTTCGGGCATCTGGTGAAACAGTCGCGCCTTTTCGTCGTAGATGGCTTGGGCCTCAGCCTCGGTGAGTTTCTTTCCCGTCTGGCGCTCGGCATAGATGCGTATGGTGTCGACACCCTTCATGCCCTCGGTGGCATAGGAGTCTTCGGCGGTGAAGTGGAGCCCATTGGCGCTCATAGCCTGCTGCCATGCCACGGCATGATTGGGCATGGAGTTGTAGAGCACGCCATCCATATCGAAGAGCACGCAGCGGAATCCCTTCCACTCGTCCTTGCTGGCGAGCTGATGGCCATCGACCATACGGTCCAGGTATCTGTTAATCTCTCTCTCGTACATTATTATAATAATAAAGGGAGGAAGTTACTCCCCCCTTGTTATTGTATCAAGCCCAGAGGCGTTGCGATTACTTCTCGTTCTGCAGACGCTCCTGGATAGCCTTGCTCTCAGCCTCATAGCCAGGCTTGTTGAGCAGGGCAAACATATTCTTCTTGTAAGCCTCAACACCGGGCTGGTTGAACGGATTGACACCAAGGATGTTGCCGCTGATACCACAACCTATCTCAAAGAAGTAGATAAGCTGACCGATGTAATACTCGTTGAGCACGGGCACGCTGATGCGGATATTGGGTACGCCGCCATCCACGTGGGCGAGACGTGTACCGAGTTCAGCCATCTTGTTGACCTCATCCACACGCTTTCCGGCGAGGAAGTTGAGACCGTCGAGGTTCTCATCGTCATGAGGGAAGTCGAGTTCGCGGTTGGGAGTCTCTACCGAGATGACCGTCTCGTAGATAGAGCGCTCGCCATCCTGAATCCACTGGCCCATAGAGTGCAGGTCGGTGGTGAAGTCGCAAGATGCGGGGAAGATACCCTTGCCATCCTTGCCTTCGCTCTCACCGTAGAGCTGCTTCCACCACTCAGCGATGAAGTGGAGCTTGGGCTGGTAGTTGACCATAATCTCAATCTTCTTGCCACCCTCATTGTAGAGAGCGTTGCGCACGGCAGCATACTGTGCAGCGATATTCTCGCCGAAAGGCACATTCACGCCAGTAGCCTTCTCCATATCAGTAGCACCAGCCACGAGAGCCTTGATGTCGAAACCAGCACAGGCTATAGGCAGCAGACCCACGGGAGTGAGCACAGAGAAGCGGCCACCCACGTTGTCGGGAATGATGAAGCTCTTGTAGCCTTCCTTGTCGGCACAGGTGCGTGCGGCACCGCGCTTGGCATCGGTAACAGCCACTATCACCTCACGAGCCACGTCCTTGCCCATCTGGGCCTCACACTGCTTCTTGAGCAGACGGAAAGTGAGGGCGGTCTCGGTGGTGGTACCCGACTTGGAGATATTGATGACGCCGAAGCGCTTGCCCTTCAGATAGTCGGTGAGCTCAGCCAGATAGTCCTCGCTGATGTTGTTGCCGGCAAAGAGAATCTGCGGGTTCTTCTTGTCCTGAATGAGCCAGGCAAACGAGTTGCTAAGGGCTTCGATGACAGCGCGCGCGCCGAGGTAGCTGCCGCCGATACCGGCTACCACTACTACCTCACACTTCTCTCTGAGGGTGTTGGCAACAGCCTGGACTTCATCGAGGAAATCAGGAGTAATACTTGATGGCAAGTGAAGCCATCCTAAGAAGTCGTTGCCGGGGCAAGTATTGTTCTCCAATGCCTCGAGAGCGGCTTTAGCTTTGGGTTCATACGCCTCTACCGCACCCTCACCAAGGAAGGAAGCGGCTTTGGTAAAGTCTAAAGAAATACTTTTCATTTTAGTCTATCTAAAACTGTCTGTTAATAATTTGATTTCAATCTGGGGATTGATGCGTTCGTAGAGAATGTTGTACACCGCGTCGAGGATAGGCATATTGACATGCATGTGGCGGTTGATTTCCTTCATGCACTTCGTACCGAAGTATCCCTCGGCTATCATCTCCATCTCTATCTGTGCGCTCTTCACGCTGTAGCCCTTACCAATCATCGAACCGAAGGTGCGGTTGCGCGAGAAGTTGGAGTAGCCCGTGACCAGCAGGTCACCCAGGTAGACGCTGTCATAGACATTGCGCTCTATGGGATTGACGGCGGTCATGAACCGGTTCATCTCCTGCACGGCGTTGGATATGAGTACCGCCTGGAAGTTGTCGCCATACTTCAGGCCCGAGCAGATGCCCGCGGCGATGGCATAGACGTTTTTCAGCACCGACGAATACTCTATGCCAAGCACATCCGACGCCACCTTGGTCTTGATAAACTCCGACGAGAGTACCTCGGTAAAGGCCTGGGCCTTCTCCTGGTCGGCACATCCCACAGTGAGATAAGAGAGGCGTTGCAGCGCCACTTCTTCGGCGTGCGACGGACCGCCGATGACGGCAAGATTGTCGTAAGGCACGTCGTAGACCCTATGGAAGTATTCAGAGCACACCAGGTTCTCATCGGGCACGATACCCTTGATGGCGGTAATGATAAACTTGTCCTTGATACGGGTCTTGAGTTTCTTCAGATGACTCTTGAGATAGGGCGAGGGAGTGACAAACACGAGCGTGTCGTAAGCCTCAACTATCTTGTTGATGTCTGAAGAGAAGAAGATTTCGTCCACATCGAAGTGCACACTTGTGAGATAGGCGGGGTTGTGACCCAGTCTTCTGAAGTCTTCGATGCGGTCGTCGCGGCGCATGTACCACCCCAGGTGGTGGGTGTGGTCTATCACTATCTTGGCGATAGCTGTAGCCCACGAGCCTCCACCGATGATGGCTGTTTTTCCTACGCTAAACATAAATCTTGTTTTGGGGTTATTTTATGCTGTTCTCAGGCCTGTGCGCTGTCTATCCACTGCTGGATGGCGTCGACACCGGGCTTTTCAAACTCGAGCTTGTACTTCTTGTGTATCTCGCCCAACTTCTGCTGCAGTCCCTGAGCCTTCTGGTCCTTGATGTCGCTGATGAGATTGAAGCCTGCCTTGCGCAGCACATACACCTCGTCCTCAGGCACACCAATGGCAGCCCACTCCTTGATGCTGCTCTGAGGTATCTTGGCCTCGGGCTTCATCTGGGGGAAGAGCATAACTTCCTGGATGTACTCCTTGCCGGTCATGAGCATCACCAGACGGTCGATGCCGATACCGATACCACTTGTGGGGGGCATGCCGTACTGCAGCGCACGCAGGAAGTCCTGGTCGATGACCATTGCCTCGTCGTCGCCCTTGTCGGCCAGTCTCATCTGCTCCTTGAAGCGCTCTTCCTGGTCAATGGGGTCATTGAGCTCAGAGTAGGCATTGGCCAGCTCCTTACCGTTGACCATCAGCTCGAAGCGCTCGGTCAGTCCGGGTTTGCTGCGGTGCATCTTGGTGAGCGGGCTCATCTCTACGGGATAGTCGATGATGAAGGTAGGCTGAATGTAGGTACCCTCGCAGTACTCGCCGAAGATTTCGTCGATGAGCTTGCCCTTGCCGAAGCTCGCGTCGATGCCTTCCATCTTGAGTTCGTCTACAGCGATGTGGCGTATCTCGTCCTCGCTCTTGCCGTAGAGGTCATATCCGGTCTTCTCCTTGATGGCATCGAGGATGGGCAGACGACGGAAGGGAGCCTTGAAGCTGATAGTCTTGTCGCCCATCTGCACTTCGGGCTTGCCGTTGACAGCCACACAGATGGTCTCGAGCAGCTGTTCGGTGAAGGACATCATCCAGTTATAGTCCTTGTACTGCACATAGAGCTCCATGCAGGTAAACTCAGGGTTGTGGAAGCGATCCATACCCTCGTTGCGGAAGTTCTTGCCTATCTCGTAGACGCCTTCAAATCCGCCCACGATGAGTCGCTTCAGATAGAGCTCGGTGGCGATACGCATGTACATATCTATATTGAGCGCATTGAAGTGGGTGATAAACGGACGGGCGCTGGCACCGCCGGCAATGCTCTGCAGCGTGGGGGTCTCTACCTCAGTATAGCCAGCCTCGTCGAAGAAGCGGCGCATGGTGCGCAGCACGGTGGCACGCTTGAGGAAGGTATCCTTCACACCGTCGTTGACCACGAGGTCTACATAGCGCTGACGATAGCGCAGCTCGGGGTCCTCAAACTTGTCGTAGGCCACACCGTCCTTATACTTCACGATAGGCAGAGGCTTGAGGCTCTTGCTCAGCAGCGTCAGTTCTTTGGCGTGAACGCTGATTTCACCGGTCTGAGTACGGAAGACGAAACCCTTGATACCGATGAAGTCACCGATATCCATCAGTTTCTTGAACACCTTGTTGTACAAGTCTTTGTCATCGCCAGGACACACGTCATCACGGGTGATATACACCTGGATACGACCCTTGGAGTCTTGCAGCTCGGCAAAGCTGGCCTTACCCATCACGCGGCGGCCCATCAGACGGCCGGCGATAACTACCTCGCGCTCTTCGCCATCCACGAAGTTGTCACGGATATCGGTCGAATAAGCATTTACGGGAAATTCGTCTGCGGGATAGGGATTGATACCCATCTGTCGCAACTCTTCAAGACACTGGCGGCGTACAATCTCTTGTTCGCTAAGTTCTAATACGTTCATATATATTGTTTTTATTTACTTTCCATTCATACTGGCATGCACCTTTGCCCCGCCCGCCTCTGCAGTAACGGGACATACGCACATTATCATCTGCAAAAGTACTCAAAAAAAACGAAATTGCATTGGTTTTTACCTTATTAATTACATCGCGAGCGCATATATTTATATAATGTGCAGGCATTCGTATTGCCTGTACGTATCGTTGTACTCTGCAGTCAGGACATGGAAAACGGAAAAAACAGTAAAAAAGAGAAAAATGAATAAAATGACGGTTACCCATTTTACTTTTCCCACTTCTCGGGGTTATATATATGAACGGCGTTCATACAACGGACCCAATTTCAACCTCAAACGACAACGAATATGAGACATTACAAAACAACCATCGTATCGATGACAGCACTAATGGCCATGCTGCTATGCTTGCCGGCTTCGGGCCATCGCCGCCCAGGCTGCCATCATCGCCTGTGGACTCCGAGACCCATGGTCGTAGTACGCACGGTGCCGACAACGGCCACCCGTGTGAGCAACCACCTCACCCAGAACCAGCGTCTGCACATGGCCCTGGCCTATCTGCAGAACAACAGATACCTCACCATCAAGCACTACGCCCGTATGACGGGACTCAGCAAGCAGATGGCCGAAGCCGAGCTCGACTCCTTCTGCTCCAGAGCCAACGGCATGCTGAAATGCCAGACCGCAGGTAGCAAAAAGGTATATAGCAAGATATAATCACCCAAACCTCACAACGAGAGAAGACGACCATGTCCATCGACGACACTTACATAGTAAAGCAGCTGAAGGCAGACACTGCCAAGGGGTTCGCCCTGCTGGTAAAGCGCTACACCGAGCCTATCTACTGGCACATACGCCGCATGGTGGTGAGCCACGACGATGCCCAGGACGCCATGCAGGAGACCTTCATACGCATCTACCGCTCAGTGGGAAACTACGATGAAATCCGCTCGCTGTCGGCGTGGATATACAAGATTGCCACCCACGAGGCGCTGCGCATCATCGGCCAACGGAAGCAGGATGAGGTTTCGGCCGACGACAGGATGGCGCTGCTCGACGAGCGCGCAGCCGACAGCTATATCGACTACAGCGACGCCGAAGCCGTCAGACTGCAACGTGCCATCCTCGCGTTGCCCGACAAGCAGCAGCTGGCCTTCAACCTGCGCTACTACGATAACATGAGTTTTGCCGAGATTGCCGACGTGACAGACTCCACGCCCGCCTCGGCCAAGACCAACTATCACATCGCCAAGGAGAAAATCATCAGATATATGAACAATCATGACTAAAGATATGGAACATCAATTCGATTTCGACAACATTGGCAAACGCATGCCTTACAGCGTGCCCGAAGGTTTCTTCGACGACATGGAACGCCAGATACTTGCCCGCAACCTATCACAATCGCGCCCCAGGCGCCACCGCTCAATGACCCTGCGCCGCTCGATAGCCGGTCTGCTGGCAGCTGCAGCCGTGACGGGCATAGTAGTGATGATAGGCGGCAGATGGTCTACCCTATCCACGACAGACTATGCCCATGTGGAGCAGGCGTTCGACAATCTGAGCAACGACGACCAGACCTACATCCTCTCGGTGTATCAGGAAGACATATTTATCAACGAATAAAAAACATAACAAGATGAAGACCATTATGAAGTTATGGCTCGTAGCAGCCTTGATGCTGATGGGCACAACCACTATCAGCGCACAGAACAACCAGCGCCAGCGTCTGACGCGCGAAGAACTGGCCGACAAGCAGGCACGGCACATCGCCCAGACCATGGCTTTCGACGAAGCCACCACCAAGCAGTTTGTCGAGACCTATACTGCCTGCCAGAAAGAAATCTGGGCTTTGGGCACTCGCATGAAGGGCGCTCGCAAACAGGCCAACGCACAGCAGCAGACCGAAGCCGAGGCCAAACAGGACATCGCCCGGCAGTTTGAGCGTAGCGAAAAGCTGCTGCAGATTCGCCAGAAGTATTATGCCGAATACAGCAAGTTTCTCACCCAAAACCAGATCAAGCGTGTCTACGTTCTCGAACGACGGATGATGAAGCGTCTGGCCAACCATCGCCCGGCGCGCAAGCCCGGGCAGAGACAGGCATTACAGATGCGATGACCGCGAGACCACAGCCCGACATACCGGGCGCAGATGTCTGCCCATAGGATTATATTTATATACGTGTGTATCGACCGAGATTGTCCCGAATTTACGGGCGGTCTCGGTTTCTTTATTTATATTCCTGGCAGTCATGGCTTTCAGAACCGTGCCAACCACCTTTGGCGGCTCGTATCGTATGTTACGTGGACACGTATCGTAAGGCACGAGCCCACGTAACAAATGATACGAGCCTTCGTGCCTTACGTTACGAGCCGCCAGATGAGGTTACGGCGGATGCGATGACGACCATAATGACGCCAAGCCACCCTCCCACGCTTCCCTCTGGGCCTTGCGATGCAGCAGTGACGACCACCGTCATCGGGAGGGCAGTAGGCACGGTCGGAAAAATAATTGAAAAAAAGTTGGAAAAATGCTTGGAAGTTATCACGCAAGTCGCTATCTTTGCAATATCAAATTAATATCACTTTCTAAACAGCTATAATTATGAAGAATCAAGAGTTTGACTTCAAGGGATTTTCCCTGAATGGTTTCGTGATGTTGTTTGCCATTGTGGCTGCACTGGTAATTTCCGGCCTGCTGCTCGGCTTCGGCATCGAGTATGAGAATGCGTTCAAGATTGTCACTGGCTGCGTACTGCTGCTGGCTGCCATCGTCGCCATGTGCGGCTTCATCATGATAGAGCCCAACGAGGCCCGCGTGATGCTGTTCTTCGGCAAGTACCACGGCACCTTCAAGAAGGTGGGATACTCGTGGGTGAACCCCTTCTACAGTGTAAAGAAGCTGTCGCTGCGCGCCCGCAACATCGACGCCGAACCCATCAAGGTCAATGACAAGCAGGGCAACCCCGTGATGATTGGCATGGTGCTGGTGTGGAAACTCAAAGACACCTACAAGGCCATGTTTGAAATCGACGCCCAGACCATGGCGAGCAACGCAGCCTCGGTAGGTGTCAACGTAAACAGCATGATGCGCGCCTTCGAGAATTTTGTCAAGATACAGGGCGACGCCGCCCTCCGACAGATGGCCGGACAGTATGCCTATGACAATACCGACAACAAGGACGAACTGACACTGCGCAGCGGTGGCGACGAAATCAACGAGGTGCTCAAGAGCGAGCTGGAAGAGCGGCTCACCATGGCTGGCATCGAGGTGGTAGAGGCCCGCATCAACTATCTGGCCTATGCACCCGAAATCGCTGCCGTGATGCTGCGCCGCCAGCAGGCCGACGCCATCATCGCCGCCCGCGAGAAGATAGTGGAAGGTGCGGTGAGCATGGTCAAGATGGCGCTCGACAAACTGGCAGAAGGCGGCGTGATAGAGCTCGATGACGACAAGAAGGCTGCCATGATTAGCAACCTGATGGTAGTGCTCTGCGGCGACGATACGGCGCAGCCAGTAGTCAACACAGGCACGCTCAACATGTAATAGGCAGACATGGCAAAAGAGAAAACCAAACCCTTTGTACTGCGACTCGACAGCGCCACGATGGCGGCTGTCGAGAAGTGGGCTGCCGACGAGTTTCGCAGCACCAACGGACAACTGCAATGGATTGTCAACGAGGCGCTACGCAAGGCCAGGAGGCTGCCCAAGCATAAGAACGGGGGCAACGGTGAACTATCGAATGCTACCAACGATGAAGAGAACGACAACATCTGACGGCCCGTTCTTCACGGTCAACCGCACCCTGACAGGCACTCTCTCAGAGGCTGCCACCATCGTCATGCTGGTTGTGGCATGGGGCCTCATCCTGACGGCACTGGTCTGCCCCGCTTCGCTCAGCACCGGCCCCGAGGCATGGCTCGACACCAGCCTCACCTTCCGCGACAGGGCTGGCGCCGTGACCTTCGGCGGCATAGACACCTATCTGGCGCTTTATGCCCTGTGGGCAGCCTATCACCCGCTCTCACGCATAGAGATGCCCATGACCATCACGGCGGCAGAGCAGCTGCGGGTGATGGTCACCTACACCCGCGCGATGGGCGTATGCCTGGCGGCAGCAATGGTGAGCGGCGTGCTGGCAGCCTTCTACATCCCCTGCAGACCAGCCGCCGAGACGGCTATCATCATCTGTCTGGCTGCCATGGCCACCAATGCGGCAGCAGCCGTAGTCTGCGTGTACAGACGGCGCGACCGCAGCAAGACCACCCGACTGAGAATACTCAACTTCAGACCCAAGATATAAACCATACATATATGCAGACACTAAGCAACGACATTCTCTCTGTCACCATCGCCGAGCGTGGTGCAGAGATGCAGAGCATACGCGACGCGCAGGGACACGAGTATCTGTGGCAGGCCGACCCTAAATACTGGGCCAAGCACTCGCCCACCCTCT
Source organism: Prevotella sp. P4-51 (assembly GCF_002251455.1). Taxonomy (NCBI): domain Bacteria; kingdom Pseudomonadati; phylum Bacteroidota; class Bacteroidia; order Bacteroidales; family Prevotellaceae; genus Prevotella; species Prevotella sp. P4-51. Next base: position 98,983 of record NZ_NPJM01000069.1, on the reverse strand, counting down.
TCCCCATCGTCTGTGGACTCTGGAACGACACCTATCATCTCGACGGCAAGGAGTATCACATGCTTCGCCACGGATTTGCCAGCAAGAGCGACTTCACTCTCGTAGCCAAAAACGACCACCGCGTCACCTTTGCCCTCACCGAGAGCGAAGAGACACTCAAGGTCTATCCCTTCCACTTCAATCTGAGCGTGACCTACCGGCTCGACGGCAACACCATCCACGTGATCTGGCACGTGGAGAACACCGACCGCCGCGAACTGCTGTTCTCTATCGGTGGCCATCCCGCATTCAACGTGCCCGGAATGAAAGACGGTGACCCGCTGGACGGCTATCTGCGCTTCGACAACCCCAATGCCGAGCGTCTCTATGGCAACACCCACGGCTGCATCACCCCTGGTCATCATCCGCTGGAGATGGATGGCAACGTGTGGCACTTCACCTGCGCCGACTTCGACGACGACGCTCTCATCTTCGACGAGTCGCAGTTGCACGAGGTGGCTCTGCTCGACCGCGAGCGCCGTCCGGTGGTGACCATAGGCTTCCGCTCGCCGGCAGTAGGCATCTGGAGCCCCACCGCCAAGAACGCGCCCTTCGTGTGCATAGAGCCCTGGTACGGCATACACGACTGGGCTGAGTTTACGGGCGACCTGAGCGAGAAATACCTCATCAACCGCCTGCAGCCCGGTGCCAGCTTCATGAGCGAATACACCATCCGCATCGGATAACACAACCACACAAACAGCAAAAGCCGCAATAGCCATCCCTGCACAAGCAGGAGCTATTGCGGCTTTCTATTGTCTGCCGGTAGAAGCAATGTCAGAGCGAAAGGGCCAAACGGAGGCCTACGTTGGAAGCCCTCTTGTCGGGCGCTATACCAAAGCGGGCTGAGATACGACAGTTGATAGGCTCATCGCCAAAGCTGCCGCCACGCATCACACGCTCGCTGCCTGCAGCCGGTCCAACAGGACACACCTGCTCCTCGGCAGAGTAGTCGCCCATATAGTCGCTGCACAGTTCATTGACGCTGCCACTCATGTCATACAGCCCCAACTCGTTGGGCTTTCGGCTTGCCCAGGCTGGCCAAGAGCCATGGTAGAAACTGCCCACCTCGCCGAGATTGTTGCTGCCGCTGTAACGGTAACCTTTGGCATACTTGCCGCCACGAGCGGCATACTCCCACTCGGCCTCGGTGGGCAGTCGGAACTGCTTGCCGGTAATCGCATTGAGCTTCTGGATGAACTCCTGACAATCATTCCAGCTGACACTCTCAACAGGACAATACGCGGACTTGGTAGAAGACGGATTGGTGCCCATTACTGCCTGCCAGAGTTCCTGCGTCACTTCAAAGACGCCTATGGCAAAACTTTCAACATATACCTTATGCACGGGCTTCTCTTCTGCCAGACTAAAGCCGACCGTATCCATCTCTGCCGTGGCGCCCATGTCGAAAGAGCCTCCCTCTATATAGCGCATAGTAAAATTCACGTCACCGACAAAGAACATCTCCGAGTCTTTGGTAATCTTCTTGGCTACAAAGGCAGGCTTGTCCTGAGTCTCGGTCGCCGTCTCTCCGGATGGCCATGCCTGGGAAATGGCTACAACGATGCCACCCACAACGAGGACTGCCGCCAAGACAGCGGCTGCCACCATCATCGTCTTCCGGCTGACCACGGGGCGTGCGGGAGACTTGGGCTGGGGAGCGGGAATTTTCTTCTTGAGAGTGGTATCGCCGTCGCCCGAACCCGACGCCTCATGCGAGGTATCGGTACGGGGCTTGGGGTTGGCTGCCTGCCCGGCCACGCCATCAAACTCGGCCAGGAACTCGGCAACGGTCTTGGGGCGGTCGCGCCGGCGACCCTCCATGGCATGGGTGATGGCGGTGATGACCTGAGGGGTGACTCCACGAGACTTCAGCGGCTCGAGGGGAAGACCGTCCTCATTGACAGACGAAGCACTGGGCGGCGTCTGTCCGGTGAGCAGTTTATAGTATGTAGCTCCGAGGGCATAGACATCGGTCTCGGGCGAGAACTCGCCCACTCCGCCCTGCATATACTGCTCCAGCGGAGCGTAGCCCTCACTGATACCCACTGGGGTGCTGCTGGTCTGGTGGCCCGTGGCAGAGTCGTACTGCTTGGCGAGACCGAAGTCGATGAGCACGACCTCGTCTTTATCGGTGAGCATGATGTTGGCTGGCTTGACGTCGAGATGGGTCATGCGCTGGGTATGAATATAGGTCAGGGCGTCGGCCACCTGACGGATATAGCGCGTGGCCTCGGACTCAGAGAGGGCTCCCTGGCGCCCAACCCTATCGGACAGCGAACCACCGGCGACATACTCCATCACATAGTAGGCTGTGCCGTTTTCCTCAAACACATCGATGATGCGCACGATGTGTGGGTGGTTGAGCCGGGCTATGCTGCGGGCTTCCTTGAGAAACTTCTGGCGATAGCGGTCTACCGTCTCGCGGTTGCCCTCGGTGCCAAGGGTCACGCCACGACTGTCACTGGCGCGACAACAGGCTTCGCGCATGAAGAACTCCTTGATAGCCACCGTACGTTCCAGCCCGCCCTGAATGGCGAGGTAAGTAATGCCGAAGCCACCCTGACCCAGCACTTTCTCTATGCGGTATTTGCCACCCTGAAGATTGTCGCCAGGGTGCAGCGTGAATGTCATATCCATATAGGTAAACTGTTTATTGCCTTGCAAATGTAATAATAAATGACGAAAACGGCTTGCAATCTGCCTGTTTTTTATCTTCTTCGCGAAAAAAACTATCCCGACGGAGGCAAATGATAGAATGATGTGCTATATTTGCATGACAAAAAACCATGTAAGCAATGAAAGACTTTGCAGCAATAGATTTTGAGACAGCCAACTCGGAGCCCACAAGCGTATGCTCGGTGGGCGTGGTCATCGTGCGCGACGGCGTGGTGGCAGACACCTTCTACTCGCTCATCAAGCCTGTGCCTGAGTACTACGACTTCTGGTGCAGCCAGGTGCACGGGCTCACGGAGAGCGACACGCGCAAGGCTCCCGTTTTCCCTGAAGTCTGGGCAGAGATAGCGCCACGCTTGGAGGGGCTCACGCTGGTGGCGCACAACAAGGCGTTTGACGAGAACTGTCTGAAGGCGGTCTTCCGCTGCTATGGGATGGACTATCCCGACTACCCATTCTGCTGCACGCTCGTCAAGTCGCGACGCGTATGGCCCACAGGGCATCACAATCTTGATGTCATAGCCGAGAGGTGTGGCTACAACCTGTCGCGCCATCACCACGCACTGGCCGACGCCGAAGCCTGTGCTGCCATCGCCATCAAACTCTTCGGCGACGGCGACGACCCTTACTATATGGAAGCGGCAGATATAGTCTATGCCCGTATGCGCCAACTGGACAGCCCCATCAAGGCTGCCGACCTGGCCCAGCTCATGGGCGAAGAGCGCAAGACGATAGATGCCGCGCTGCGACGGCTGAAGGCCGAGGGAAGAGTGGCGTCGCCCAAGCGTGGATATTATCAGGCTGAATGAAGAGGGCTGGACGCGCTGGACGCGCGCCATCAGAACGGGGAGAAAAACACTGTCCGCAATGCCAAAGGTATCGGCACTGCGGACAGTATGGAATGGCTGTCGTGACAGACAGCGGTCTTATCAGATAAATGTGAACTCAATAGCCCGAGCGATACTTGCCATCGTCCTTGTCTTCAAGCATGGAGAGGTAGGACTGGTAGCGCGACGCGGCTATATAGTGATTTTCTACCGCATCAAGCACAGCACAACCGGGTTCGTGGGTGTGGGTGCAGTTGGAGAACCTGCAATCCTTGGAGAAGCGGAAGATTTCCTTGAAGTAGCTGGATATTTCTTCGGGCTCCATATCGAAGGTGCCAAAGCCGCGTATGCCGGGCGTGTCGATGATATATCCGCCATCGGCCAGCTGCAACATCTCGCTGAAGGTGGTGGTGTGCATGCCGGCGTCGTGGGCATCGGAAATCTCGGCGGTACGCAACTGAGCGCCAGGCACGAGAGTATTGATAAGCGTGGATTTGCCTACACCGCTGTTGCCGCTGAGCACGGTCACCTTGCCCTGAAGCAGGTCGACGAGCGGAGCCACTCCTTCGCCTGTGGCAGCCGAAATCTGGCGGCACTCATATCCCACCGTCTCATAGAGGCTCACCATCATCGCCTGATAGTGCAACTCCTCGGGAGAGAGCAGATCGGTCTTGTTGAAGACCAGTACCACCGGCACACTGTAAGCCTCAGCTGAAGCGAGGAAACGGTCGATGAATGTGGTGGAGGTCTGCGGATGGCTCACGGTGACGATAAGGAACGCCTGATCGACATTGGCGGCAATGATGTGGCTCTGCTTGGAGAGGTTCTGCGACTTGCGCACGATGTAGTTGCGTCGGTCTTCGATGGCGGTGATGAATGCCGTTCCCTCCTGATTGAGCGCTATCTCGACCCTGTCGCCCACAGCCACAGGATTGGTGCTGCGTATGCCCTTGAGACGGAAATTGCCCTTAATCTTGCTTTCGACCGTCTCGCCATTGTCAGTGCGCACAGTGTACCAGCTGCCGGTGTTCTTGATGACGAGTCCCTTCACTATACGGTCATTATCTCTTTCTGCTTGGCATCGAGCAGTTCGTCTATCTTCTTGATATACTTGTCGTGAACCTTCTGCAAATCGTTCTCAGCGTCCTTCTCAAGGTCTTCAGACAGGCCGTCCTTGATGGCCTTCTTGAGCTTGTCCTTGATTTCTCCACGCACGTTGCGCACCTCTACCTTGGCGCGTTCACCTATCTTGTTGCACTGCTTTACCAACTCTTGACGGCGCTCGCCTGTGGGCTGTGGAAGATTGAGGCGAACCACCTCGCCATTGTTCTCGGGAGTGATGCCTACATCGCTGTCCATGATACCCTTCTCGATATCCTTGATGGCCTTCTTGTCCCAGGGACGGATGGCTATGGTACGGGCGTCGGGCACGGTGACGGTAGCTACCTGGTTGAGGGGAACCATAGAGCCATAAGAGTTAACTCTCACTCCATCGAGGAGAGCCACATTGGCTCTGCCGGCACGGATGCGTACCAACTGCTCTTCGAGATACATCGCTGCCATCTCCATACGCTCTTCGGCGTCGCTTAAAGTCTGCTTTACGTCTATCATAATCTTAGTGTTTTTGTTCTTTACGACAAATTTAGGTATTTCCGCCTAATTACGCAATATTTTTACCAACAAATTTGCTGACAGGCAACAAAAAAGGGCCACACCCCTACTCGTCTGCAAGTAGGAGGTGTGGCCCTTCGGTCTCTGTCTATATATTGCTACTCGGTGTAGAGATAGCGCTTGATACTCTTCTTGGGAGTCTTCTCAAACTCCTCTTCCTGGATGCGGACAGCCGAAAGACGGGCATAGGCGGGCATCACTGCATTGAAGTCTTGGCGGTTCTGCTCCATGATGCTCTCGATGTCTGATGGCTTGAGACCCATAACCTTGGCCTCATCATAGTCGGGATGGAGAAGGCCAATCAGCTTGTCGCCCTTCTGGATGACTACGCTCTCGGCGACAAGCGGCATCGAAGAGAGCTTGTCTTCGAGCTCCTCGGGATAGATGTTCTGTCCGTTGGAACCGAGCAGCATGTTCTTGGAGCGACCCTTGATGAACACGTTGCCCTCGGCATCCATCGTACCGAGGTCGCCGGTGTGGAACCAGCCGTCCTCGTCGATAGCGGCGCGGGTGGCGTCCTCGTTCTTGTAGTAGCCCAGAAGCACATTGGGGCCCTTGGTCAGTATCTCGCCAGGCACATTCTCTGGGTCGGGGCTCACGATGCGCACCTCCTGGTGGAGGGCTGCACGGCCACAACTGCCCTTGGCGAAAGACGCATAGTCGGAGTAGCAGATGATGGGTCCGCACTCGGTAGCGCCATAGCCCACCGTGTAGCGGAAGCCGATACGGTTGAGGAAGTTCTCTACCTCCTGGTTGAAGGCGGCTCCACCTACGATAATCTCATAGAAGTTGCCTCCAAAGGCAGCGGTAACCTGCTCGCAAATCTTCTCGTTGACCTTCTTGTTAATGACGGGCATATTGAGCAGCAGTCGCATCTTGTTGGTCTGCAGCTTGGGGAACACCTTCTTGCGGATAATCTTCTCGATGATGAGCGGCACGGCAATAATGATGCGTGGACGCACGTCGGCAAAGGCCTGGGCGATGATGGCGGGGCTGGGAATACGGGTGAGATAATAGACATGGCAGCCAGAGAGGAACTCGAAGAGGAACTCAAAGGCCATACCATACATATGGGCCATGGGCAGGATGCTTATCACCTTGTCGCCCACTGCAATGTGCTTGCCGATTACCGTGCGGGCAAAGTCGGCATTGCTCCAAAGCGAACGGTAAGGCAGCATCACTCCCTTGGAGAAGCCTGTAGTGCCACTGGTGTAGTTGATAAGCGCCAGTTCTTCAGGACTCTGCTCCTTGTAATAGGACACATGTTCCTTGCGGAAGTACTTGGGATACTTGTGACCGAACATCTCGTTGAGATGCTCACGTGCGTAGGTCAACTTGTCGGTACGCGAGAGCACCAGCGAATAGTCGGGGAGATAGACGATGCCCTCAAGAGCGGGCATCTTGGTGCCATCTATCTGGGTAGCAACGACATCGCCCACGAAGAGCAGCTTGGCGTCGCTGTGGTTGACAATGTTGTATATCTGGTCTGGGGTAAACTCGTGCAGGATGGGTACGGCTACGGCACCATAGGTGAGCGTGGCCAGAAAGGCACAGGCCCAGGCCGAACTGTTGCGGCCACAGAGGGCTATCTTGTCACCCTTCTGCACACCACTGTTCTCAAACAGGATGTGCAGCTTCTCTATCTTGCGCGCCACGTCATGATACTGCAGCGTTATGCCCTTGTAATCGGTCAGTGCATCACTGTCCCAATGGTCGATGATGCTCTTCTCAATGAGAGCATTGAAGCTTGGAATTTCCATCATAATGCTTCTTATTAATTGGTTATATAGATTGTTGGTATTTATATCTCTTGATACTCTTCTTGGGTGTCTTCTCAAACTCGGTAGCATGGAGCTGAATGGCTGCAATCTTGCAGAAATGGGGCAGCTTGCTGTTGAGCTCGATACGATTCTGCTCCATGACGCCACGCAGGTCGGCATCGTCGAAGCGCATGCTCTTGACCTCCTCGACATCGGGGTGAACCAAAGCCACGAGCTGGTCGCCACGCTGCACCACAAGGCTCTCGCCGACGAGGGCCATAGAGTTGAGCTTGTCTTCTATCTCTTCGGGATAGACATTCTGGCCGTTGGCTCCGAGCAGCATGTTCTTGATGCGGCCGCGGATGAAGACATGGCCGTCGGCGCTCATGGTGGCGAGGTCGCCGGTATGGAACCATCCGTCGGCGTCGATGACAGCGCGGGTGGCTTCCTCGTTCTTATAATAGCCGAGCATCACGTTCAAGCCGCGGGTAATGATTTCTCCGGGCACATGCTCGGGGTCTTCGCTGGCGATACGCACCTCCATGTGTGTGGCAGGGGTGCCGCAAGAGCCGGGCACGAAGTCGTCCCAGTTGCTCATGGTAATCATCGGGGCGGTCTCGGTGGTGCCATAGCCCACAGTGATGGGGAACCCGATGCTGACAAAGAACTCTTCGACCTCACGGCTAAGACTGGCGCCACCAACCATAACCTGGTAGAGGTTGCCGCCGAATACCTCGCGCACACGCTCGCAGATACGCTCCTTGACCTTGTCGCGAAGGAGGGGCATATTCATGAGCAGGCGCACCATACTGGTCTGGAATTCGGGGAAGACCATCTTGCGCACAATCTTCTCGACCACAAGGGGAACCGAGCAGATGAGGCGCGGACGTATCTCGGCCAAAGCCTCGGCCACGAGCGTGGGAGTGGGCATGCGGGTAAGGAAGAAGATATGGCTGCCCAAACAGAACTGGAAAAGCACATCGTCCATGAGTCCATACATATGGGCCATGGGCAGGATGCACACGCAGTTGCTGCCACGGGGGATATGCTTGCCCATCATCCCATTGAGGAAGTCGAAGTTGCTCCACAGCGCACGATAAGGCAGCACCACGCCCTTGGAGAAGCCGGTGGTACCGCTGGTATAGTTGATGAGCGCCACGTCTTCGGCATCGCCGTGGTGATAGGCCACATGCTCGCGACGGAAGAACTTGGGGAACTTGCTGCCAAACATCTCGTTGAGATGCTCACGTGCATAGGTGAGCTGCTCGGAACGCGAGAGCGTGAGCGAGAAGTCGGGCAGATAGAACACGCCTTCCAATGCGGGCATCTGCGAAGCGTCTATCTGCGTAGCCACCACGTCGCCCACAAAGAGCAGTCTGGATTCGCTATGATTGACAATGTTGTAAATCTGGTCGGGAGTAAATTCATTCTGTATAGGAACGGCTACAGCGCCATAGGCAAGTGTAGCCAAAAACGCCACAGCCCAATTGGAACTGTTGCGACCACACAGGGCTATTTTGTCGCCCTTCTCTATACCGCTATTGGCAAAGAGAATGTGCAGTTTTTCGATTTTGCGGGCTACATCGTGGTACTGTAAAGTGGTTCCTTTATAGTCTGTGAGGGCGTCTCTATCCCAGTTCTCCACGACAGCCTTTTCAATATATTCAATAAAGCTCGGTGTCAAATCCATTGCACATAAGAGTAATTTATGTGCAAAGATACTATCTTATTTGCACACTGCAAAACATATTGTGCAGTATTTTACACAAATCACGATAATTTGTACTTTTCTCTACCTTATTACGGGTGGATTGGTGGCTATTTCGGGCACGCTACTCGTAACGCATGCTCTTGGCGGGATGGATGTGGGAGACAAAGTAGCTGGGGGCGATGAGCACGAAGACGCTCACCACGAGGGTTACCACATTGAGGGCGATGATGATGGGAACATTGATCTCGACGGGAGCCGTCTCGACATAATAGGTCGTGGGGTCGAGCTTGACCACGCCGGTATAGCGCTGCAGCAGAAGCAGCCCCAGGGCGATGGCGTCGCCCAACAGCAGTCCGCGACCGATGATGAACACCGCAAACCAAAGGAACATGTGGCGGATGGTCTTGTTGCGCGCACCGAGGGCTTTGAGCACGCCTATCATGGTGGTGCGCTCCAATATTATAATAAGGAGGCCCGACACCATGGTGACTCCTGCCACCGCCAGCATCAGCGCGAGGATAATCCAGACATTGAGGTCGAGCAGATTGAGCCACTGGAAAATCTGCGGATTAATCTCCTGGATGGTCTTGGAGGAATAGGTAGCTCCATAGCTGTCCATGGAGCGGTTGATGCGGTCGATGAAGAGCGACTCGGTATCATCGATGCGACTGAAATCGGCGACGGTGACCTCGGCACCCGATGCCTGGTCGGACTCCCAGCCGTTGAGCTTCACGGCGGTATAAAGGTCTATGAAGCAGGTGGTGCGGTCGTATTGGGTAAGATTGGTCTGATAGATGCCCTGGATGGTAAACCGGCGGGCGCGCACCCCTTGCTGGTCGATGAAATAGGCAAAAATCTTGTCGCCACACTTGACCTGAAGCATATCAGCCATCTTGCGCGAGACAAGGATGTGGTTGCTGCTCTTCTGGTCGGAGAAGCGGGGAATGGTGCCTTCCACGAGGTTCTTGTGGAGGAAGGTGGTATCGTAGTCGGGACCTACGCCCTTGAACATGACGCCCAGGAAGTCCTTGTCGGTCTTGAGTATGCCCTGCTTCATGGCATAGCGCTGCACGTGGGCCACTCCGGGGATGTCGCGGATGACGCGCACCATGGAGTCGTTCATCTGGATGGGATACTGTTCCTGGTTCTGCAGCGTCATGAAGTCGGCCACCTGGATGTGGGAGCCGAATCCGATGACCTTGTCCTGGATGGTATGCTTGAAGCCGAAGACTACACTCACGGAGATAATCATGACCGCCAGACCAATGGCCACACCGGCTATGGCTATACGCACGGCAGGCTTGGAGACCTTCTGTCTGTCGCCGGTATAGCTGTATATCTTGCGGGCTATGTAGAGTGGGAAATTCATGGGCGTAAGTGTGGCGCGTGGGGTTATTCGTCGCTGTCGTCGCGACCGGGATAGAGTTCAAGGGCCTTGCGCAGCACCACGAGGGCACGCTCCAGGTCGTCCTTTTTCAGCACGTAGGCGATACGCACCTGGTTGCGGCCGGCACCGGGGGTGGTATAGAAGCCTTGGGCAGGAGCCATCATCACGGTCTCACCCTCGTAGCTGAACTCTTCGAGGCACCAGCGGCAGAACTTCTCGCTGTCGTCGACAGGGAGCTTGGCCACAGTGTAGAAGGCACCCATAGGGATGGGCGAATAGACGCCGGGGATGCGGTTGAGGCCGTCGATGAGACACTTGCGGCGCTCCACATACTCGTCGTAGACATCGCGGTAATACTCCTCGGGAGCATCGAGCGACGCCTCGGCCACAATCTGTCCGATAAGGGGTGGAGAGAGGCGGGCCTGACAGAACTTCATCACCGCGCGACGCACCTCGGCGTTCTTGGTGACCAGGGCTCCGATGCGTATTCCGCACTCGCTGTAGCGCTTGGACACTGAGTCGATGAGGATAGTGTTCTGCTCGATGCCCTCGAGGTGCATGGCGCTGATGTAGGGCGAACCGGTGTAGATGTACTCACGATAGACCTCGTCGGAGAAGAGGTAGAGGTCGTACTTCTTGACCAGGTCGCGTATCTGGTGCATCTCGCGGCGGGTATAGAGATAACCTGTGGGGTTGTTGGGATTGCAGATGAGTATGGCGCGGGTGCGCTCGTTGATGAGTTCCTCGAACCGCTCGACACGGGGCAGTGCAAATCCTTCCTCTATGGTGGTGGCGATGGTGCGGATGGTGGCACCTGCCGACACAGCAAAGGCCATATAGTTGGCATAGGCGGGCTCGGGGATGATAATCTCGTCGCCGGGATTGAGGGTACTCATAAAGGCAAAGAGCACGGCCTCAGAACCGCCGGAGGTAATGATGATATCGTCGGCAGTAACCTCGATGTCATACTTGTGATAATACTCTGTAAGTTTCTGTCGATAGCTGAGATAACCCTGCGAAGGAGAATACTCGAGCACCTGACGGTGAACATTCTTGAGGGCATCAAGTCCACACTGAGGGGTGGGCAGGTCGGGCTGACCGATATTGAGGTGATAAACTTTGGTGCCACGGGCCTTGGCTGCAGCTGCCAACGGTGCCAACTTACGGATTGGCGATTCGGGCATTTCAAGTCCGCGAATAGAAATTTCTGGCATAACTCTAATTGCTAATACGGATGCAAAGTTACTTATTTTTTTGTAATAGCCTTACATCCTGTCACAAAAAACTTACAGACGCAGCCATTATCCACCACCAAACGGCCACACTCATCTTCTTCTCCAAGGGGCAGCCACCTGCCCATCGTAGTTCTTAGCATAGGTACTATCGTTGCTATCCGCGGGCTTTATGGTTAACTGTGTGTCATACCATCCGTTGTATATCTTGATGGCATGCACCAGTTGCCCTGCTTCGGTGTAAGTGTCCTGCCGCCCCGTGAAGTGGCGATAAAGGAAGGCGGTGCGGTTGGCTTTATGAAATTCTCTGGTGGGTTCTTGCTCCACAAACCACAGCCGTGGCCGAGCACTGTCTCGGGTTATCAAGGAGAGGGCAAAGAGCCGACGGGGAGCGAAATAGAGGCTATCGGCTGTGGCCATAGAGTCGCGCAAAGTGCGCACGATGGGTATAAGCAACCATGTCGTGTCTTTCGTCTGCCGATACATAGCCTGCCGAACTTTCATATCCTTGCTCGAAAAATTGCGCTCGGTGAGAAAATCCATCTGCTGCTCGTGAGCTTGCACATAAGCCATCACCCGAGCAAGTATCTGGGCTGAGGGCATAGTCTGCAAGTCCGATTGTCCAATCGCCCCTTCACGCTCATAGCAACTGCTAACCAGCAGAGACGTGGTGGCAAGCAACAGGTACATCCAAAGAATTATACGTCGCATAGTATTTTTTATCATATATGGTTTATTGGACTCTAAGATGCGTATATAACTACCATCCTCTCCTTCGGTCTATTGTAGATACCCAAATTTCTTCTATTACATAATTGCATAGCAACTTTGCGCGAGTGTCAACGGTGACATTGTATGGCAGCGGCGAGAAAAAGTTTGTATAGACAGACTGTATAAGGAGGCTTAAACTTTACCAGCACATTGACAGCCTGTACCAGACAACTGTCTTATCGACTGCGCCTGCGATCAACGACAAACACCCATATATCGTCTATAACAAAATTAGCCAAATATTTGGCCCGACCATCAACAGTCATATTTTCTGGGAGTTTATAAAACAGCCTATCTGCATTGACCTTAAATGGCGGCTTAAAATACATTCTGATATGAGCAGCTGGTGTCCTAACCGTATCGGGCGACACACCACTAAGATCCATACACGCCACATACGCACCACACACATAGCGCACACCATGGGGATCCACGAAAGGAGATGTATCTTTAATATTAAGAAGTTTTGGTGTGATATCGCGCCTTATTATCTGCCAGAACTCATCGAAGGTGCGCCCCACGAAATAATCTGCCTGCTTGTCAAAATTGAGTTTCAGATACTCTATCGTGTCTCCCACCTCCTTTAAGGGGTAATAATGAAAACTCTGCGCCCTCGCTATAATTGCGGCAAAGGAAACAACAGTTAACAGAATAATTCTTTTCATAATCATGGACAATATTTTATAGTTATATATTGATATGATACATAGTATGCCGAACCTTCATGTCCTTGCTTAAAAAATTGCGCCCGGTGAGAAAATCTATCTGCTGCTCGTGAGCTTGCACATAAGCCTTCACCCGAGCGAGTATCTGGTCTGAGGGCATAGTCTGCAAGTCTGCATGACTCCGCATCCCTTCACTTTCATGGCAACTGGTAGCCAACAGGACGATGGCTAACTCAAATACGCTTTTCAGAGATATTAATGCCTTCATACAGTGGTATTATGCTTGGTGGCCATAAAGTTACAAATATTTTTTACCAATGCAATATTTTTTCAACTTTTTTTGCGATGGCACATCTAAGTCCGTACTGAGGGATGGGCAGGTCGGGCTGACCGATATTGAGGTGATAGACCTTGGCACCTGGGCCTTGGCTGCAACAGCCAACAGTGCCAATTTACGGATTGGAGATTCGGGCATTTCAAGTCTGCGAATAGAAATAGAGGGCATAATACTAATAGCTATTATGCATGCATCAGGTAGTTATTTTTTACTAATAAACTTCCACTCACCGCAAAGGCTTGTGCGCCAAACCTTCAAAACGAGTTGCAGACCAGTCTGGACGACAGGCAGACCTGTCTCAAATTCATCGCACAGGGGTTGGCATCAGAGGCACATAGGATGACGACCGCCGCAAGCGCCGACAACATCATTCCAAAGCGTGAATCAATCAACCAGAGGGCTGAAACGGTGATACCAGACCCTGCAACCAAGAAATCAAAACCTGCAACCAATATCAACGTCATCATCACCGAAATGAAGCCACACACAGCGCATAAGCTGATAAAGAGACACATATAAGATAAAGGTATAAGGCGTGACAGGGCTGACAGCCGTCGCAGGAATCGAAGCTCTCCAACAGCCGAAGACAAGCGTCAACCGACCAGGGGGTATTCACATTTTTTTACCCGCAACTGGCTGCGTATAGAAAAAAAGTAACTACCTTTGCATGACAACAACAGAAATAAAGAATATGAGAAGTAGAACAGCCAACTGGTATGAAACCACCGTCCGCTATGAGAAGACTATGGAGGACGGAATGCAGAAAAAAATAAGTGAACTCTATGTGGTAGACGCTGTCAGCTTCGGCGACGCCGAGAAGTCCATCGCGAGCGAGATGTCGGCATACGTAAGCGGCGAACTCGAAATCAAGAACATCAACCCTGCTGCCTATGGCGAGATATTCTTCAGCGAGAACGGCAACGACGACCGCTGGTACAAGGCCAAGCTGCAGTTTATCACCCTCGACGAAAAGAGCGGCAAGGAGAAGCGTAGCAACGTAAACTATCTGGTACAGGCTGCCAACATGAACGGCGCCATCAAGAACATCGACACAGTGATGGGCGGAACCATGATAGACTATGTCATCGCCAACATCAGCGAAACACGCATCATGGATGTCTACGAGCACAACGCTCCCAAGAAGCAGGAACGCGACGACAAGCCCGAATACGAGGAGGAGAAATAATGGTGGACGTGGCAAAAAACCTGCTGGCCATCAAGGCCCAGTTGCCCGAAGGAGTGGAGCTGACGGCTGTCAGCAAGTTCCACCCCGACGAGTATATCACCGCTGCCTACAATGTGGGGCAGCGCATATTTGGCGAAAGCCATGAGCAGGAACTTGCCCGTAAGGCCGCCTCGCTGCCCAAAGACATCCATTGGCACTTTATCGGACACCTACAGACCAACAAGGTGAAGTATATAGCTCCCTATATCAGCATGATAGAGTCGGTAGATTCGATCCGACTGCTCCGCGAGATAGAGAAACAGGGAGCCCGATGCGGTCGCCGCATCCGCGTATTGCTGGAACTGCACATCGCAGAGGAAGCCACCAAGTACGGACTTACCCCCGACGACTGCCGCAGTCTGCTCGCCGACGGCGAATGGCAGCAGATGGAGCATGTGGAGATATGCGGACTCATGATGATGGCATCCCACACCGATGACCACGACCAGATAGCCCGCGAGATGGACACCGCCCACAGCTTCTTCGACGAGGTCCGGGGCAAGTACTTTGCCGACCAGCCCTCGTTCCGCTACCGCTCGTGGGGCATGAGCGACGACTACCCCATCGCCATCCACCACGGCTCCAACATGGTGCGCGTAGGTACCGCCATCTTTGGCGAGCGGGTCTATTGACATCCCCAACAAAGCCAACAGCCCGGCACGCATGATGATAGCGTGTCGGGCTGTTGGCATTATAAGGGATAGCGGTTTCTACTTCTTCAGCGCTGCGGTGCGCACACGGCTCAGCGTCTCGGGAGTCATCTGCAGATAGCTGGCGATATAGGTGAGCGGCGCGCGGAGTATCACCTGGGGCATAATCTTGCACAACTTCTGATAGCGGTCCTGCGATGTCTCGAAGCGCACCAAGTCGGCATGAATCTGGGAGGTGATAAGACTCTCTTCCAGTATCTTGCGATAGAGTATCTGGATATTCACATTGTGCAGAGCCACCTCCTCGAGGCGTGCCTTGGGCAGGGCGTAGACCCATGTGGGCTCCAGCGCCTCTATCTGCAGTTGTGTGGGTTCCTCTTTGAACAGGCTCTCTATACACATGACGATTCCGCCCTCGACGGCGATATGCTCGGTGAGCTCCTTGCCGTTCTTGAAATAGAACTGGCGCGTCATACCCTTGGATATATACAGGAATTCTCTGCATATATCGCCCTCGGACAGTATCATCTGTCCCTTAAGGTATTTGCGAGGTACCAGAATACTCTCCAGAATATCCAGTTCTCCATGGGTCATTGTACTGTATTTACGTGCCAACTCACGGGCTACGTCACGTGTTGAATTAAACTTTTCCATAATAAGGAGTTAACTTAATTGTTGATAAGTATAGTAGTACAGAAAGATTTTCCGTTAACATCAGAAGGTTAAGACGAAAATTTCATTCACGAACCCTGGGGTTGCCAAGAACTACATTCTTTCGGTGCATATTACACTCTTTAATGCAAAGATAATAAAAAAAACTATTACTCAACGCATTTTAATATATTTTTATACTCTTGCAATAGTTTTGTAATGTCAATACGGAAACGAAAACCCACACCATGGGATGGCTGACAGTATGGCCACGCGACATGATGTGGGTGAATATTGCGTTCTTTGCCCGTATCGTATCAATCGAGCTTCAGGACGGCGAGGAAAGCCTTCTGGGGCACTTCCACGTTACCTATCTGCTTCATGCGCTTCTTTCCTTTCTTCTGCTTTTCGAGCAGCTTGCGCTTACGGCTCACGTCGCCGCCATAGCACTTGGCTGTAACGTCCTTGCGCACCTGCTTCACCGTCTCGCGGGCCACAATCTTGGCACCGATAGCTGCCTGAATGGCAATGTCGAACTGCTGGCGGGGAATGAGTTCCTTAAGTTTCTCACACATCTTGCGACCCAGAGTCACGGCATTGCTTTCATGGGTAAGCGTGGAGAGGGCATCGACCGACTCACCATTGAGCAGAATGTCGAGTTTGGCCAACTTGGACGGGCGGAAGCTGTCGATATGGTAGTCGAACGAGGCATAACCCTTGCTGATAGACTTGAGCTTGTCGTAGAAGTCTATCACTATCTCGCCCAGAGGTATCATGAAATGGAGTTCCACACGGTTGCCGCTCACATACTCCTGCTTGAGCAGTTCGCCACGCTTGTCGAGGCAGAGTTTCATGATGGGACCGATATAGTTGGCGTCGGTGATGATGGTGGCGCGTATGTAGGGTTCCTCTATATGCTCTATCAGCGTCTGCTCGGGCAGACCAGATGGGTTGTGCACTTCCTTGGCATTGCCATGCTTGTCATAGACCATATACGACACGTTGGGCACGGTGGTGATGACGTCCATATTGAACTCGCGGTCGAGGCGCTCCTGCACTATCTCCATGTGGAGCAGGCCCAGAAAGCCGCAGCGGAAACCGAAGCCGAGGGCTACCGACGACTCGGGCATGAAAGTGAGCGAGGCATCGTTGAGCTGGAGCTTTTCCAGCGAGGTGCGCAGGTTCTCATAGTCAGACGGATCGATGGGATAGACACCGGCAAACACCATAGGCTTGACTTCCTGGAAACCGGCGATAGCCTTATCGCAGGGCTCATCGACGTGGGTAATGGTATCGCCCACCTTGACTTCCTTGGCGTTCTTGATGCCGCTGATGATATAGCCCACCTCGCCGGTAGAGAGCTGCTGCGTGGGAATCATGTCCATCTTGAGCACACCCACCTCGTCGGCGGTATATTCCATGCCGGTATTGAAGAACTTCACCTTGTCGCCCTTGCGTATAGAGCCATTCTCCACCTTACAGAGGGTGATGATGCCGCGGAAGGAGTTGAACAGCGAGTCGAATATCAGAGCCTGGAGGGGAGCATGGGTATCGCCCGTAGGACTGGGGATGCGCTGGACCACGGCCTCGAGAATCTCGTCGACACCCTCTCCGGTCTTGCCCGACGCACGCAGGATGTCCTCGCGCTTACATCCCAAGAGCTCCACTATCTCGTCTTCCACCTCGTCGGGCATGGCACTGGGCATATCTATCTTGTTGATGACGGGTATGATTTCGAGGTCGTGCTCGATAGCCATGTAGAGGTTGGAGATGGTCTGCGCCTGCACGCCCTGAGTGGCATCGACCACCAGCAGAGCGCCTTCACAGGCGGCAATACTGCGCGACACCTCGTAAGAGAAGTCGACGTGTCCGGGAGTATCAATAAGGTTGAGGATATATTTTTCGCCACCCGACAGATATTCCATCTGTATGGCGTGGCTCTTGATGGTGATACCGCGCTCGCGCTCGAGGTCCATATTGTCGAGCATCTGTCCTTCGGTAATCTGTATGGTCTGCGTACGCTCCAGCAGTCTGTCGGCGAGGGTAGATTTGCCATGGTCGATGTGGGCGATGATGCAGAAGTTGCGTATATGCTTCATTGTGATAATTCCTGATTAGAGTGCAAAGTTACTGAAAATCGGTGATATATTGTCGGTTTGCCACAAAAAAAATATCAGCCTCACGAATAAGTTTTTCACTTTCCTGACGATTATAATGATAATATTCGTAACTTTGCACACCTATTTATATATTATATATAGTGTCATGAAGAGAGTATTGATTGTCATAATGCTTGCTATGACGCTCGCGGCATGCCACGAGTCGATAGAAGACAGGGCCGAGCGCGAGGCTCGCGAGTTTACCCGCCGCTTCTGCCCCACCCCGACCAAGGACTATATACGCACAGACAGCATCGTGTTCCGTCGGGCCACGCGTGAGTACATATATTATTGTACCATCACCGACGAGATGGACAATGTAGAGGTGATAGACCGCAACCGCCAGTATATCCATAACCATCTACTGGAGGGCCTGCGCCAATCGACCGACATCATGGCTTACAAGCAGGCTGGCTTTATCTTCGTCTACGAATGTAAGTCTGACCAGAACCCCGACCTCACCCTCTACCACGACAGCTTCGGTCCCGACGACTACCGGGAGCCCAAACCGGAACAATGATAGCTGCATTAATAACAAAAAAGCGAACGCCTAATCATCAGCGTTCGCTTTTTCCGTTTCCGTTATCAGGGTCTCCGTGTCAGAATCCCATCTCTTCCAGAGCCGTAGCCAACTGGTCAGGACAACTGGTGGGCTTGGCGCCGCAGCGGATGCCCTGCAGACGGGCCTTGACATCCTCGGCTTTCATACCGCGGATGAGGGCGCAGATGCCTTGCAGATTGCCGTGGCAACCACCCATAAAACTGACATTCTGCACACAGCCATTGTCATCGACATCGATGTCTATCTGGCGGCTACAGGTGCCCTGGGTGATATAGCTATAATGCTTCATCGTCTATTAGTCCTCAGCGGGTTTCATATTGGTGTACACGTTCTGCACATCGTCAAACTCCTCGAGTTTCTCTACCATCTTGCCGATGGTCTCACGCTGTTCGGGAGTGACGTCCTTGAGGTCGTTGGGGATACGGGTAAACTCGGCGCTGGTAATCTCGTAGCCATTCTGCTCGAGATAGTGCTGGATGTCGCCAAAGCTCTTGGGGTCGCCATAGATGGTAACCTCACCCTCTTCGTCGTCCTCGTCGAACTCGTCATCCACTCCGAAGTCAATCAGTTCGAGTATCAGGTCGTCCATACTCATGCCGTCTTTCATCTTGAAAGTAAAGACTGCCTTGTGGTCGAAGAGGAAGCTGAGCGAGCCCTGGGTACCCAGGTTGCCGTTGAACTTGTTGAACACCGAACGTACATCGGCCACAGTGCGGGTGGTGTTGTCGGTGAGTGAGTCTACGAAGACTGCGATACCGTGGGGGCCATATCCCTCATAGGGCACCTCCTTGTAGTCGCTCTGGTCTTTACCCATAGCGTTCTTGATGGCGCGCTCGATGTTTTCCTTGGGCATGTTCTCACGTCTACAGGTAGCTATGATAGCACGCAGTGTAGGGTTGTTCTCGGGCTCTGGGCCACCGGCCTTTACGGCAATGGCAATCTGCTTGCCCAGTTTGGTAAACGTACGGGCCATGTGACCCCATCTCTTCAATTTCGTAGCTTTACGATATTCAAATGCTCTTCCCATTGGGTTTAGTGTTTTATCGGAGCTCGGCTCCAAGTTTATTTTTAATGTTATTAATCAGTTTGGTCATGATGGCGTCTATGGCCTTGTCATTGAGGGTGCGGGTGGCATCCTGGATGATGAAGTTTACGGCATAGCTCTTCTTGCCTTCGGGCAGGTTCTTGCCCTGATACACGTCGAAGAGTTCCACGCGCTTGAGCAGCTTCTTCTCTGTCTGGAAGGCGATTTCCTCTATCTGGGCAAACTTCACACTGTTGTCGATGAGCAGTGCCAGGTCGCGGCTTACGGCAGGATACTTGGAGATTTCCTGATACTCGAGCTTGTTCTTGCGCACTGCCTTCATCAGCGTATTCCAGTGGATGTCGGCATAGTATACGGGGTTGGCGATGTCGGCAGCCCGCTGCAGCTTGTGGGAGAGTATTCCCAGCTCGGCTACGGTCTTGCCGCCGCGTGTCATCACCTTCAGGCCGGAGGCGAAGATATTGTTGTCGCTCGTTTCGACCACCATCATGTTCTTGGTGAGGCCCACACGGGCAAATATATTCTGCACATAGGCATTGAGTTCACAGAACGAGCTGTCCTCGTCGGCATGGGCCCACGAGCCACACACGCGCTTGCCGGTAACCCACAGTCCGAGGTGAGCCTCTTCGACGTATGCCTTGCTGGGGTCTTCATAGCTCCAGCGGTCCTGATGGTAGTGGTAGCAGTTGCCCACCTCGAAGAAGCGCAGGTTGGCGTTCTTGCGGTTGGCATTGCGCACGATGCTCTCCAGGCCACCGAAGAGCAGCGTCTGCCGCATCACGCCGAGGTCGGCGCTCAGCGGGTTGACCACCTTGACGGTCTGTTCCCAGGGATAGGCGTTGAGGCCGGCCTGCTCGTAATAGCTCACCTTGGTGAGCGAGTTGTTCATAATCTCATAGAAGCCACAACCCACGAGCTGCTCACCGACAAGGTTCTGCAGACGATACTCGGCATCCTGCTCGGTCTGCACGGTGAGCGAAGACTTGAGCTGGGTGGGAATCTCGACATTGTTGTAGCCGTAAATACGCAGGATGTCCTCGACCACGTCACAGGGGCGCTGCACGTCGGTACGGTAGGCGGGCACGTCAAGCACGAGGCCTTCGGCGTCTTCAGCCACCACCTTCATCTCCAGGCTTTCGGCTATCTGGCGTATCATGTCGTGACCGATGGCCTTGCCTATCAGACGGTCGCAGTATTCATAGTCGAGACGCACCTGGGCGTCGGCGATGGGGGCGGGATAGACATCGTTGATTTGCATGGACACCTTACCGCCAGCCAACTGGCAGCAGAGGATGGCGGCCTGCTTGAGGGCATAGATGGTGCCGTTGGGGTCGATGCCGCGCTCGAAGCGGTAAGAGGCATCGGTAGAGAGACCGTGGCGACGGGCGCTCTTACGAATCCAGGTGGGGTGGAAGTAGGCACTCTCGAGCACCACGTTGGTGGTGGTGTCATAGGTACCAGAGCCCTTGCCACCAAAGACGCCGGCGATACACATGGGCTCTTCGGCATTGCAGATGCTGAGGTCGTGCTCGCCCAGCAGGTGCTCTTCGCCATCGAGGGTGACGAATGGGGTACCCTCGGGCTGGGTGCGCACTACTATGCGGTGACCCTTGACCATATCAGCGTCGAAGCAGTGGAGCGGCTGGCCGTAGGCCATCATCACGTAGTTGGTGATATCGACAATGTTGTTGATAGGACGCAGACCGATGGTACTGAGCTTGTCCTTGAGCCACTGGGGGCTTTCCTTGACCTCGCAGCCGGTGATGCTCACACAGGCATAGCGCTTGCAGGCTTCGGTATTATCAATCTCTACCTCGATGGGCAGCGACTCGTTGTCTACCTTGAAGTCATCGCAGCTGGGGCGGTGGAGCGATGTCTCGTAGCCGTTGCGGCGCAACCAGGCATAGAGGTCGCGCGCCACACCATAGTGTGACAGGGCGTCAGAACGGTTGGCGGTGATATCCACCTCGATGAGCCAGTCGCTCTCCAGGTGGTAATATTCGGCAGCAGGCTGACCCACAGGGGCGTCCTCGGGCAGCACGATGATACCGTCGTAGCTGTTGCCTACTCCTATCTCGTCTTCGGCACAAATCATACCGAGCGACTCTACACCACGCAGCTTGCTGCGCTTGATGGTAAATTCCTTGTCGCCATCATAGAGCACACAGCCCAGGTCGGCAACGATTACCTTCTGGCCGGCAGCCACATTGGGGGCGCCGCAGACGATTTGCTGGGGAGCTTCCTTGCCCAGGTCTACGGTGGTCACATGCAGGTGGTCCGAGTTGGGATGGGCCTCGCAGGTAAGCACTTTACCCACATAGAGACCCTTCAGACCACCACGGATAGACTGTACCTCTTCGAGGGCGTCCACTTCGAGGCCGGTAGAGGTGAGGGCTGCTGCGGTTTCCTGCGGAGTAAGACTGAAGTCAACATACTCCTTCAGCCACTTATAAGAAATATTCATTGTCTGTTATCTTTATTGTATTGTGTTCGCTAAATGCTATTTGGGCGCAAAAGTAATATTTTTCCGCCACTTACGCAACTTTTTTGCGTGTAATATTCATTTTCTTCCGCCTTTTTACACCTTATTATATATATAAGGGGTGGCACATCAGACTGAGCGCCGGGGACTTTGGAGCGGCGCAGACCACCTCTACCCCGCTCTATGGGCACGAGCGAAGCACCGGGGTGCCCCCGGCAAAGGCAATGTCTCGCCAGGCAAGGCGCAGAGCATCTTCCCGTCACCGCAGAGGCCACAGACGGCGACCTGCCGATGCCCTCTGCCGGCGCGTAACATCTGTCACGAAGGCTCGTGCCTATTGTTACGTGCCCACGTATCTTACGGCACGGGGGCACGTAACTTACGATACGAGCCGCCAACGCCGGTCAGGAGAGGCGTAATGGTGTCAGCCACGGGTCCATCGTGGGTCTCCCGCCCCGTCGGGACGAAGCTCACGGCAGCCATGGTGCTGAAACTGCATTTCAACATGGTTGTAACACGGCTGAAACAACCATGTCGTAACTTTGCGCAAAATTCTAAAACGCTTATGACAAAGCAATTTCTCATATTTACGCTATGCACGGCGGTATGTGGCATGGCTGCCACCGCAGAAGCCGTGGCTCAAGACAACCAGAAAAGAAGTATGAAGATTGGCGGTACCCTGCGCTCCAAGTATGAATATCAGACCAGCGAGGGGGAGGGCCGTTTCCAGGTGCGCACGGCACGTGTAAATGTGTCGGGCACGCTCTCGCCGGTGGTGTCGTACAAGGCGGAGATAGACCTCTGCGACGAGGGAAAAATCAAGATGCTCGACGCCTATACCACCATCACTCCCTCAGACCGGTGGGCACTGACGATAGGCCAGATGCGCGTGCCGTTCACGATAGACGCCCACCGCTCGCCCCACCAGCAGTACTTCGCCAACAGGTCGTTTATCGCCAAGCAGGTGGGCAACATCCGCGATGTGGGTGCCAAGGCTGGCTACAACTTCAGGATGGGCTTCCCTGTCGTCATCGAGGCAGGTCTGTACAACGGCTCGGGACTTACCGACCAGAAAGACTACTGGACCAAGGGCATCAACTTCTCTGCCAAGATGCAGGCGATGCTCCCCGTGGGGCTCAACGTGGTGCTGAGCGCACAGAAAATCAAGCCCGAGGCGACGGGCATCATGATGTATGACGCCGGACTCAACTTCCACCGCCGCGGATGGGTGGTGGAGGCCGAATATCTCTACAAGCACTATGACGACGGGGCCTTCAAGCCGGTACACGCCGTAGATGCTTTCGTCAACTACGACATCGCGATGAAGAAAGGATGTTTTACCAAGATTTCGCCGCTGCTGCGCTACGACTACATGACCGACCACAGCGACGGACACCGGTATCTTGACGGCAAAAAGGACGAGGGCGGCAGCCTGATCGTCAACGACTACCGCCGCAGCCGTGTCACGGGTGGCGTGACGCTGAGCCTCGACAAGCCCTTCGTCAGCGACATCCGCATCAACTATGAGAAGTATTTCTACGCCACAGGCGCCATCGCCAAGCCTTCCGAGCGCGACAAGATAGTCATAGAGGTGGTCACCCACTTCTAACGGCTGACGCCTGGGACTGATGGCTGGCGCGGGGTGTTAACGGTCGCTCGCTCGGGCCATACGCTCCTCGAGCGCCTCACGCAGGTTGTCGGTCGTGGCGAGCCCCAGCTTGCGGCGGATGTGGGCTCGCTGGGTGTTGACATTGCTCTCGGTCTTGCCGAGGAGACTGCAGATGTCGCCCAACTTCTTGCCACGGAGGATGAGCTGGCAGATGGATTTCTCGGAGGTGGTAAGCTCGGGGAAGATTTCGTCGATGCGCGACTTCTCGGTATCGCTTATGCGCATGAACTCAGCCACGTTGGCAAGGAGGTTCTTCTGCGAAGTCTCGCCCAGGATGTCGAGCAGATTGCGGGTATGCTCGGCGCCATAGCGGTCTGACGCCAGTCGCACATAGGCCCTAATCTGCTTCTTGTTCAGGCGCAGTATCTGCATCAGTTCGGCTTCGTCGCGCCGCAGTTCGGTGTTCTCGACCTGGAGGCGACGGGCGTTTTTGGCGATATGGAAGCCCAGAAAACTGAAGAACACCAGCACCACAAAGAGCATGAAGTAATAGTCGATGAGCGTGGAGTTATTGGTCGTAATGATGCACACGGTGTAGGTCACAAACATGATGGCGGTATTGACCTGGGTGATGCGGGTGAGATAGGTGGAGAGCCCCACGATGGTATTGCCCGAGAGCAGCAGCATGTTGATGATGATGACCATATACTTGTGGTCCATCGCCGGCTCGAAGGCGCTGTAGAGCGTATCGGCCGACAGCGAGAGCTGGGTGGCAACGGTCATCAGCGACAGGGTGGTGACTATCTCTATCCTGCGCCATAGATAGGCTGCCATCACCACACTCGCCGTGACGAGCAGCAGCATATTGCTCACGCTGAAGAAATGATGGAAGGCGCCCGAGATGCCCAGGATGTTGGACGAGAGCAGCAGGACGAGGGCAATGTAATAGACTGAGAGGATAACCAGGCGGTGGTGACCGATATAGGAAGGCTCGCGTCGATGCATAAGCCCGCTGATGCCGCTACGGATAGTGGCAGACTCTCGGTCGTCGGTTGAGAAGGGTTTCATTGTGACTGCGATTGTTTTTTGCGTCCCCAAAATTAAACATTTTTACGGACATTGACTGTTTTTAAGGCACTTTTTTTGACCTCAACTATCATTTTGACCATTTTTAAGGGTATCATGGTTTTCTTTTTAACCACCGTTTGATTAATTTTGCAGCACTCCAAGACATCAGACATACAGAACAAACCAGTATAAACGACCATAAAAAACTTGAAACACTTGAGAATTGCACAGACTACTCGCTTGGCTCGCGCCGTATACTTCATACAATTTGCTTTCACTTCATGACGCGGCGACAATGAGCCAAGCGAGGGAGACAGACAGCATCTCTCCTACTCCGGTTTTAGACTTTGTCAGCACGGCTGCCACCTCGCTCGGGGCGGAGATGACCGCCGTCGGCCTGCAGAATAACTTATCATACAGCAAGTCGGACACAAAAAATAGGGAATTTTATTTTGTATTTCTCTCAGCTTGCACTACCTTTGCAATAAAAATAACGAGGTTTTGAAGAAGACAAGTAGTGACATATTGAAGATACTGTTCTCGCTCATCTTGGGCGGGGCCATACTTTACTGGATGTACCGCGGCTTCGACTTTGCCAAGTTGGGCGACGTGATGCTGCATCAGATGGACTGGACATGGATGCTGCTGTCGCTACCCTTTGGCATACTGGCACAGGCATTCCGTGGCTGGCGATGGAAGCTGGCTCTCGACCCCTTGGGCGAGCATCCGCGCAACTCCACGAGCGTCAACTCGGTCTTCCTGTCCTACGCGCTGAGCCTGCTCATACCCCGCATCGGCGAGTTTACCCGCTGCGGCGTGCTGAAGCGCTACGACGGCGTGTCGTTTGCCAAAGCCTTGGGCACGGTGCTGACCGAGCGCGTCATCGACACGCTCTTTATCGGTCTGCTGATACTCGCCACCTTCCTCTATCAGTTCCCCATCTTCCATACCTTCTTCAACCAGACCGGCACAAGGCTTGACACCATGCTCTGCCAGTTTTCGACCACGGGCTACATCGTCACCGCCATCTGCGGCGTGGTGGCGATAATCTCCACGTTGGCACTGCTGCGTCAGTATACTATATATAATAAGGTGAAGAATACCATCAGCGACATGTGGACAGGCATCACGTCGCTGCGCATGATGGACCACCGCGTGCTCTTCATCGTCTACACCCTGGCGATATGGGGCTGCTATTTCCTGCATTACTACCTGACGTTTTTCTGCTTCGACGCCACCTCACACCTGGGCATCTCGTGTGCGCTGGTGACCTTCGTGGTCGGCTCGGTGGCAGTAATCGTGCCCACGCCCAACGGCGCCGGCCCCTGGCATTTCGCCGTCAAGACCATGCTCATCCTCTATGGCGTAACCGATACCGACGCACTCTACTTCGTGCTCATCGTCCACTCGGTGCAGACCCTGCTCGTCGTGCTGATAGGAGTTTACGCCTGGATAGCGCTGATGTTTACCCGGCGACGTATCATTGTACAATCAACTTAACACTAAAATATCATGAGTGAGATTAAGAATTTGACACCCGAGTGCGTTTGGAAGCATTTCGACGCCCTCACCAAGGTTCCCCGTCCATCTGGTCATCTGGAACGAGTACAGCAGTTTCTCCTGGACTTCGCCGCACAAGCCGGAGTTGAAGCCTTCAAGGACAAAGGCAACAACATCGTCATGCGCAAGCCCGCTACACCAGGAATGGAGACACGCAAGACAGTAGTGTTGCAGGCCCACATGGACATGGTGCCCCAGAAGGCGCCCGACAGCCAGCACTGCTTTGAGACCGACCCCATTGAGACTTATATAGACGGCGACTGGATTAAGGCCAAAGGCACCACGCTGGGCGCAGACAACGGTCTGGGCATCGCAGCCATCATGGCTGTAATGGAAGCCAAAGACCTGAAGCACGGCCCCATCGAGGCGCTCATAACCGCCGACGAAGAGACGGGCATGTATGGCGCCAACGACCTGGAAGAGGGCATCCTCAACGCCGATATCCTGCTTAACCTCGACTCTGAAGCCTGGGGCAAGTTCGTCATCGGCTCGGCTGGCGGCGTAGACATCGACGCTTCTCTCGCCTACAAGGAGGTGGAGACCGACCCCGAAGACGTGGCGGTAAAGATTACCCTCAAGGGTCTGCGTGGCGGACACTCCGGACTGGAGATTCACGAGGGCCGCGCCAATGCCAACAAGCTGATGGTGCGCCTGGTGCGTGAAGCCATCGAGGAATGTGAAGCACGCCTGGCAACATGGCATGGCGGCAACATGCGCAACGCCATCCCCTTCAAGGCCGAGACCGTGCTCACCCTCCCCAAGGAGAACGTAGAGGCACTCAAGGAACTGGTAGCCGAGTGGAAGGCTGACTTCGAAGACGAGTACAAGACCATCGAAAACAATATCGAACTCTACACCGAGGATGTAGAGACACCCAAGACCGAGGTACCTGTAGAAATCCAGGACAACCTGATAGATGTCATCTACGCCTGCCACGACGGCGTGGTGCGCATGATACCCGTCTACCCCACCGTGGTAGAGACCTCGAGCAACCTCGCCATCATCGACATCGAGGGAGGCAAGGCTTCGTTCAAGATTCTGGTTCGCAGCTCGCGCGAGGACATGAAGGAGTACACCGTCAACATGCTGCAGAGTTGCTTCAACATGGCCGGCATCAAGGTAGAGACCAGCGGCGACTACGGCGGCTGGGACCCCAACCCCGACAGCGAAATCCTGAACCTGCTGCGCAAGATTTACAAGGAGCAGAACGGCAAGGATGCACTGGTACAGGTAGACCACGCAGGTCTGGAGTGCTCTGTCATCCTGGGCAAATATCCCAATATGGACGTTGTGAGCCTTGGCCCAACCCTCTGCTCACCCCATACTACCGGTGAGCGCTGTCAGATATCAACCATGCTTCCTTTCTGGAAGCTGCTGACAGCAACTCTGGAGCAGATAGCCGAGAAATAACAAGCCCCAACAGGCATACAACCACTGAAGTGTGGCAGGAGCAGACCGTTCCTGTCACACTTTTTTTGATGGCGACAGTGAAAAAAATCGAGAAACGCCGTTCCATTACGGAGAATTTTAGTACTTTTGCAGACAACAAATCAATTATTAACATTATATGGACGATTATCACGCGGAAAATTCTAATCTGTAAGCCGGAGTAAGCTTCATGTGCCTATGCTCCGACCCATTACCCATTTATTAACACGGAGACGAACGACATGAAGACATTTTGGAATATAGACAAGAATCTGACTGCCATCAAGGAGTGGCAGCCCAACTGCTGGATACAAGTAACCTGTCCCACCGATGAAGACCAGCAAGAGCTGGAACAGCGGTTTAATATCCCCGATTATTTCCTTTCCGACATCAGCGATACCGACGAGCGTGCCCGCTATGAGTACGACGACGGATGGATGCTCATTATCCTGCGTATTCCCTATGTCAAGGAGGTGCGCTCACGCACTCCCTACACCACCGTGCCACTGGGTATCATCCACAAGCGCGATGTGACCATCACCGTGTGCTATTACGAGACCAACATGATGATTGACTTCGTCTCTTACCAGCAGAAGCGCGGACAGGGTTTCACCGACTATGTCGACCTTATCTTCCGCCTCTTCCTCTCCAGTGCCGTCTGGTATCTGAAGCGGCTTAAGCAGATAAGTCTGCTCATTGAGAAGGCCAAGCACAACCTGGACCATGGCGTCAACAATGAAAGCCTCATCGGCCTGTCGCGTCTCCAGGACTCACTTACATACTTCATCACATCCATCCGAGGCAACGAGACGCTGCTGTCCAAGCTGAAATTCAAGCTGCAGGTCGACGAGCTCGACGCCGACCTCATCGAAGATGTCAACATCGAGATGTCGCAGGCACGCGAGACCACCAACATCTACTCCGACATCCTCGAGTCGACGATGGACACCTATTCGAGCATCATCAACAACAACATGAACACCACCATGCGTACGCTGACCTCCATCAGTATCGTCATGATGTTGCCCACGCTGATATCTTCACTCTTCGGAATGAACCTCATCAACGGTATGGAAAACTACCCCTATGGCTTCATCATCGCCATCATCATTTCCATACTCGTTTCGGGCTTCACGTGGTGGATATTGCGCTTCAAACGACTATTATAACCCCAAAACGATAAGAAATATTAATATTTGTTAGGTCATTAGGAACTTTTTCATTAAGTTTGCAACCTACATAATAACAAATATAGTGGAAACCGATAATCATAAACTAAACAGTGATATGATGGACTCTCAAGACAACGTCCTGAAACAGGACATTACTGAAGAAGCAGTGGCAGCCCAGCCTGCCAACGTAGACAACGACACCGTGGCCGAAGCCGGCAATGCCCCCGCGACAACGGCAGTGGACAGCGAGCCCGATACCGAGGCTGCACCGCTGAAGATGTATGCCTCCAAGCACGAGGTACTCGAACGTGTCAAGGAGCTGGCCCACAGCGACGAGACTCCCGCCAAGGACGAGGTAGACCATCTTAAGACGGCGTTCTACAAGCTGCTCTTTGCCGAGCGCGAGGCCGACCAGAAGACATTCATCGAGAACGGTGGCGACCCCGAAGCCTACGTGATGAAGACCGACGACAGCGAGGAGCAGTTCAAGGCCGAGATGGGACTCATCAAAGAGAAGAGAGCCAAGGCTTTCCAGCAACAGGAAGAGGAAAAGAAGGCAAATCTGCAGCGCAAACAGCAGATCATAGAAAAGATAAAGATGATGTCTACATCACCCGAAGAGGCCAACAAGTCTTACAACGACTTCAAGGCGCTCCAGCAGGAATGGAAAGACATCAAGGCAGTGCCCGCCGAGAAGGCCAACGAGCTGTGGCGCAACTACCAGCTCTATGTCGAGCAGTATTATGACCTGCTCAACCTCAACCGCGAGCTGCGCGAGTATGATTTCAAGAAGAACCTGGAGCAGAAGACACTGCTCTGCGAAGCTGCAGAGAAGCTCGCCGACGAGCCCGATGCCGTCAGCGCTTTCCATCAGTTGCAGGAGCTCCACCAGCAGTATCGCGAGATAGGCCCCGTGGCCAAGGAGCTGCGCGAGCAGATTTGGGCACGCTTCAAGGCAGCCTCTACCGTCATCAACAAGCGCCACCAGCAGCACTTCGAAGAGCTGCGCGCCAAGGAAGAGGAAAACCTGACACGCAAGACCGCACTCTGCGAGAAGGTGGAAGCCATTGCCAAGGAGGAAAACAAGAACGCCACCGACTGGGAGAACCACACCAAGCAGATTATAGACATCCAGACCGAATGGAAGACCATCGGCTTTGCTCCGCAGAAGATGAATGTCAAGATATTCGACCGCTTCCGCGCCGCCTGCGATGACTTCTTCGGCCGCAAGGCTGAGTTCTTCAAGACTCTGAAGGAGAAATTCGCCGAGAACACCAAGAAGAAGAAGGAGATGGTAGAACAGGCCAAGGCCCTCATGGACTCTACCGACTGGAAAGCCACCTCCGACAAGCTCATCAAGCTGCAGAAGGAGTGGAAGACCATCGGCATGGTGCCCAAGAAGGTGGGCGACCAGCTCTGGGCCGAGTTTGTAGCCGCCTGCAACAAGTTCTTTGAAGCCCGCAATGCCGCCACCGCCGGCACACGCAACGAGGAACAGCAGAACCTGGACCGCAAGAAGGAAATCATAGCCAAGCTCAAGGAACTGCTCGACAGCACCGCCGACAACGTGCAGGCCACGCTCCAGCAGCTCATCGACGAATACGGCAAGATAGGCCACGTGCCCTTCAAGGAGAAAGACAAGCTCTTCAAGGAATACCACAAGGTGGTCGACGCCCTCTACAAGCAGCTCAACATCTCTGCCAGCAAGCAGCGGCTTGACAACTTCAAGTCCAGCATCAAGAGTATGGCCAAGCAGGGCGAAGATATGCTCGACAATGAGCGTGGACGACTCATGCGCAGATACGAGCAGCTCAAGTCGGAGATAACGACATACGAGAACAACCTGGGCTTCCTCAACGCCAGCAGCAAGAAGGGCAACAGCCTGATAGACGAGATGAACCGCAAGGTCAACAAGCTGAAGGACGACCTCGAACTTATCCGTCAGAAGATTAAGGCCATCGACGCCGAGAACAAGTAACCGTCAGACACGATTGACATACGCCATCCCTCTGCCCCACCCTGGCAGAGGGATTTTTGTTTCCCCACGTGCCGCCATCACCGCGAAGTGACTGCGGCGCCACCCCAACCCGTCGGGGCTTGCCGCCCCAAGCGCCGTGACGTCCTCTATCCTGATTGCAGGGCGCGAAATGACTATTGCGGGGTGTGAAATCATCGTGGCAAGGTACGAAATGACGATTTCACGACACGAAACCATCTTTATGGGCATGGGCTGTGGCTTTATGGGCATGGGCTGTGGTTTTATTGTCATGGGCTGTGGTTTTATGGGCATGTCATTCGCGGTGGGTTCAACCGGTTGTGGTTTTATTGTCATGGGCAGCGGTCTGGCGCCTGCTGCCACCCACTTATATCCTGCCACGGCAAAAAGAGGGGCGGTTTGCTTGTCTGCCTAAAGGGAAATAAGTAACTTTGCAACACCAATTCATACACCGTTAACAGTCATGGCACGCAACAACACATGGATATACCACCTCGTGGCCTTTGCCACCGTAGCGATATGGGGCTGCACCTTCGTATCTACCAAGGTACTGATGCTCAACGGGCTCTCGCCGGCGCAGATATTCACGCTGCGCTTCCTCATCGCCTATGTGATGATGCTCGCTGTGTATCACTCACGGCTGTGGGCCGACTCGTGGCGCGACGAACTCAAGATGATGCTGCTCGGCATCAGCGGCGGTTCGCTCTACTTCCTCAGCGAAAACGAGGCGATGAACTTTACCTCGACCACCAATACCTCGCTCATCGTGTGCTCGTGTCCGCTCTTTGCCACGCTGCTGGTGAGGCTGGTCTACCGTTCCACTACGCGCATCAGCATGATGCAGTTGGGCGGTTCGCTGCTCGCCTTTGCCGGCATGGTCATCGTGGTGCTCAACGGGCGCTTTGTGCTCCACCTCTCGCCCCTTGGCGACGCGCTGGCGTTTACCGCCTGTCTGAGCTGGTCGGTCTACTCGCTGCTCATGAAGTGGGTATCAGCCAAGTATGGTGCCGCCTTCATCACCCGCAAGGTCTTCTTCTACGGCGTGCTGACCATATTACCTTATTATATATTCTACCCCACGCTCCCCACCGCTGCCGTGCTCACCAAACCCGTGGTAATGGGCAACCTGGCATTCCTGGGCTGTCTGGCGTCGATGATTTGCTTTCTCACCTGGAACTGGTGCATCTCCAAGCTGGGCGCGGTGAAAGCCACCAACTGGGTATACTTCAACCCCATCACCACCATGATTTTCGCCTCGTGGGTGCTGGGTGAGAAGATTACTCCCTACTTCCTCGCCGGAGCCA
This sequence comes from Prevotella sp. P4-51, assembly GCF_002251455.1. NCBI lineage: Bacteria > Pseudomonadati > Bacteroidota > Bacteroidia > Bacteroidales > Prevotellaceae > Prevotella > Prevotella sp. P4-51. The sequence goes on along the minus strand of NZ_NPJM01000069.1, from coordinate 66,996 downwards.
CCTGCATCCTGTTGGGCATGTTTGTCGCCGACCGCAGCACCAAGACCAACAACTGACGCCCGCTTTTTTACCTTCGCGACAGCCCCAATCTCCATCATCGCCAACATTTTCGGCGGCAAAGGGCCTATGATTAGGAAAAAAATACCTAATTTTGTAATTTGATAGGTTGTCTGTCAATGCGAAAGAAGCCACTACGGCGACTGCTTTCACAGAATTTCAACAAACAAGAAGTATGACTCACGCAGATACACTGAAACACTACACACGGCGGGTGCTGCGCGCGACGGGGATAGCCGTCGCCTCGCTGCTGGCACTGCTGTTGCTCATCACCATACTACTCTACCTGCCACCCGTACAGAACTGGGCGGTGCGCCAGGTCTCTGCCTACGCCTCCGAGGCTACGGGCATGGACATCGGCATCGACCATGTGCAGCTGGCATTCCCCCTCGACCTCGAAGCCAAGGGCATACACGTGGTACAGCCCAACGACTCGACCCAAGCCGCCGACACCATAGCTTACATCCACCGCGCCGTGGTCGATGTGCAGTTCTGGCCGCTGCTCACGGGTGTGGTCAATGTAGATGAACTGGCGCTCGAGAAGATGCTGCTCAACACCGGCACCCTGATACACGAGGCGCGGGTGAGCGGACGCATCGGCGCCCTCACCCTGGCTTCCCATGGCGTAGACCTCTGCCGGAGCGACATGAGGATAGACCGCGCCCTGCTCGACGGCGCCCTGCTCGACATCGAGCTGAGCGACACCGTGCCGCCCGACACCACACCGTCGGCCAATGTGTGGAAGATTGCCGTGGAGAAACTCGACATCAACCGCTCGGCGCTTACCCTGCACATGCCCGGCGACACCCTGCGCATAGGGGCACAGATTACCGCTCTCAAGGCGCGCCAGGGCTACTTGGACCTGGGCAAGGGCCTCTACCGTGTGGGCAGCCTCAGCCTCGACGACAGTGGCGTGAGCTATGACAACCGCGCCATAGACCCCGTCGAGGGGCTCGACTACAACCACCTCGCCCTCAGCCATCTGTCGTTGGCTGTAGACTCGGTCTTCTACTGCGCTCCACGCATCGAGGCGGTAGTGCGCAGCGCGGCATTTGCCGAAAAGAGCGGGCTCAGCCTTACCTCGCTCGCCACGCGCATAGCCATCGACTCGCTGACGATGCACCTCCCCACTCTCGCCCTCACCACCACCCACTCCAGCGTCAAGGGGCGCGTGGATATGGCCTTCAACGCCTTTGACAGCCGCCATCCCGGCAAGATGAACATAGACCTGCGTGCCTCGCTTGGCCGTGGCGACATCGTCTGTGGCGCATCGTCGCTGATGCCCAAGGCGCTGCTGCGCAGTCTGCCCGACCATCCAGTCAACATCAGTATGGCCATGAGCGGCAACATGCAGAAGGCGCGCCTCTCTCGCATGGACATCACGTGGCCCACAGTGGTCGACCTGAGTGCCAACGGATTTGTGGGCAACCTCAACGACACCGACCGTCTCAGCGCCGACATCAAGGTCAAGGCCCAGACCCACCAGCTCAACTTCATCACCCAAGCCCTCGCGCCCGCAGTGGCACGGCAGATACGCATCCCCAGCGGCGTGCGGCTGCAGAGCCACATCACCGCCGACGGCCCCCACTATGCCGCCACCCTCGACATGACCGAGGGCCGTGGAGCGCTCAAGGGCAAGGCAGAGATAGACACACGGCGCATGGCATACAGCGCACGGATGGCAGCACGTGGGTTGCAGGTGGCACACTTTGTACCTTCAGCGGGCGTAGGCACCCTCACCGGCTCGCTGACGGCACGGGGCACGGGCACCGACATGCTCAGTCCGCGCACCCGACTGCAGGCGCGCGCCGAGCTGGGCCAGATAGACGTGGCTGGACAGCGCATCGGCGACACCCACGCCACCATCGACATGGCGGGAGGCCACATCCACCTCAACGCCGCCGGCAACAATCCCCTCTTCGACGGCCAGCTGTCGTTTGCCGGCATCGCCAACGGCAGCCGCATCCGTGGCACCTTTGCCTGCGACCTCGACAAGGCCGACCTGCACCGTCTGGGCATCGCCGACAATGCCCTCGACCTGGGCGTATGCTCCCACATCGACATCAACACCAATCTCAAAGACCATCTCAGCATCCTGGGCAACGTGGGCGAGATACGCATCCACTCCAGAAACCATACCTTCCGCCCCGAAGACATAGACTTCGACGTGCTCGCCACCCGCGACACCACCCATGCGCTCATCAGCAGCGGCGACTTCAGACTCGATGCCGACGCGTGTGGCGACTACAACGTGCTGCTGCATCATATCCAACTGGTAAGCCAGGAGATGCAACGCCAGACCCGTGAGAGATACATCGACCAAGTGCGCCTGCGCCAGCAGCTGCCCGAGGCGCGCATCTTCCTCAGCAGCGGGCGCAACAACGCCTTCTCGCGCTTCCTCAAGTGGAAGGGCTACGAGACCGCAAGGCTGCTGGTCGACGTAAACTGTTCGCCTGTACAGGGCATAAACGGACACATAGACGCCGACTCGGTGGTGGCTGCCAAATTCCTGATAGACACCGTGAGGGTGGCGGTGACGAGCGACTCGGTGCGCACCCGCTACCAGGCGCGGATAAGCAACAACAAGCGCAACCCCGACTACACCTTCACGGCGCTGCTCAATGGCGGCGTGTTTGAGCGTGGCGCCTATGCCGCCGCCCAGGTCTTCGATGCCCGCAACCGGCTCGGACTGCGGTTCGGACTGGCTGCCGCCATGCAGACCGAGGGCATACTGCTGCACCTCTATGGCGAGCCGCCCGTGCTGGGCTACAAGCAGTTTGCTGCCAACAAGGACAACTTTATACTCTTTGGCGACAATGAGCGCATAAAGGCCAACCTCAAGCTCACCGCTGCCGACGGCATGGGTGTGCAGCTCTACTCAGACGACACCAACAGTGACGCCCAGCAGGACCTCACGCTCTCGCTCGCCAAGTTTGACCTGCACAAGGTGCTCTCGGTCATCCCCTATATGCCCGACATTGAGGGCATGATGAACGGCGACTTCCACATCGTCAAGACCGAAACCGAGCTGTCGGTATCTTCTGCCGTGACGGTCGACAACATGAAGTACGAGAAGTGCGACATGGGCAATCTCGGCAGCGAGTTTGTCTACATGCCCAAGAACGACGGCTCTCATTATGTCGACGGCATGCTGCTCTGCAACGGCAACGAGGTGGGCACCATACAGGGTACGTACAAGTCGGAGGGCGACGGATGGCTCGATGCCACCATGGGTCTGCAGCGTATGCCTATGCAGCTCGTCAACGGCTTCATCCCCGACCGCCTCATCGGTCTGCGCGGCTATGGCGACGGCACCCTCTCCGTGCGCGGCCAGCTCGACAGCCCCATCGTCGATGGCGAGGTATATCTCGACTCTACCTACCTCTTCAGCGAACCTTATGGCGTGCAGATGCGCTTTGCCGACGACCCCGTGCGCATCGTCGGCAGCCGGCTCCTGTTTGAAAACTTTGAGATGTTTGCCAACAACGACGCGCCGCTCAACATCTCGGGCAATCTCGACTTTACCGACCTCGGCAACATGATGCTCGATATCCGTATGCGCGCCGAAAACTTCAAGATTATCGACGCCAAGGAGAACGCCAGGTCTGAAGCCTACGGCAAGGCCTTCGTCAACTTCTACGGCATGATGAACGGCCCGGTAGACAACCTGCGCATGCGCGGCAAGCTCGACGTACTGGGCAACACCGATATGACCTACGTGATGCGCGACGCCGAACTCACCGCCGACACGCAGCTCGACGAGCTGGTGCAGTTTACCAACTTCCGCGACACCACCAAGTCAGAGCCCGTGCAGCGCCCCGCCATTCGCGGCCTGGATATGCAGCTGAGCATGTCGGTCGACGAGTCGGCCCACATCATGTGCATGCTCAACGCCGACCACTCCAACTACATCTCTCTGATAGGCGGCGGCGACCTGCGCATGGGCTACAACCCCACCGACGAGCTCACCCTCACCGGCCGCTACACCCTCTACAGCGGCGAGATGAAATACTCGCTCCCCATCATCCCGCTCAAGACCTTTGCCATACAGGATGGCAGCTACATCGAGTTCACGGGCGACCCCATGAACCCGCAACTGCACATCACCGCTACCGAGAGCGTCAAGACCACCGTAAGCGAGGGCAGCAGCAGCCGTGCCGTAGACTTTGACTGTGGTGTCAAGCTCACCCAGACGCTCAGCAATCTGGGCCTCGAGTTCATTATCGACGCCCCTAACGACATGACCATCAGCGACCAGCTCAAGACGCTCACCACCGAGGGTCGCAGCAAGGTGGCGGTGACCATGCTCGCCTCGGGCATGTATCTCACCGACGGCAACACCAACCAGTTTACGATGAACAACGCCCTGTCGTCGTTCCTCCAGAACGAAATCAACAATGTGGCTGGCAAGGCGATGCGCTCGATGGGACTCGATCTCGGCATGAGCATCGACAACACCAACACATCGGACGGCATGCACACCGACTACAATTTCAAGTTCTCCAAGCGTCTGTGGAACAACCGCTTCAGCGTCAACGTGGGCGGAAAAGTGTCGACCGGCGCCGACATCGACATGCAGCAGGGCAACAACGATATGTTCTTCAACAAGGTAGAGCTCGAATACCGCCTGGACCGCAATGCCAGCAAGTATCTGCGCGTGTTCTACGACAACAACAAGTACGACTGGCTCGAAGGCCCGCTGGGTGAGTATGGCGTAGGCTTCGTATGGAAGCGCAAGCTGCGCCATTTCCGCGACATCTTCTTCCTCGACAAGAAGGAGACCATGCCCGCCCCCGCCCCCAAGCAGACCGACGGCAAGCAACCCACACCCCCTCAACCCACTAATCAGGAAGACAATGAGAAAGACAAGAAATAAGATGACCGTCGGCATGGCGCTGGCTGTGGCGGCACTGATGGCGGCTGGCTGCTCCACCACCCGGGCGCTGCCCGAGGGCGAACAGCTCTTCACCGGGCTCAAGCCTATCGAGTATACCAACTACGAGCCGTGCCAGCATGCCGAAGACACCAAGATAGAGATGGAGTCGGTGCTTGCCTCTACGCCCAACGGCGCCCTCTTTGGCAGCAGCTACTACCGCTCGCCGTTCCAACCCAAGCTGTGGGTATGGAACGCCTTCTCGCAGAGCAGCTCGCCCTTGGCGCGGTGGATTACGCGCGCCTTCGGAACCAAGCCCAAGCTGATGAGCGAGGTCAACCCCGCCCTGCGCGTGTCGGTGGCCGAGAACCAACTGAAGAAGTACGGTTACTTCAACAGTCATGTCAGCGCCCAGGAGATTACCGGCTCCAACCCCAAGAAGGCCAAGGTGGCCTACACGGTGGATATGGGTCGTCTGTGGCGCTACGACTCTATCCAGTATGTGGGCTTCCCCACCCATGCCGACAGCCTGCTCCACAGCGCCGACGACCAGGCGCTCATAGGCAGGGGCAACCCCTTCAGCGTGGCTTCGCTCGACCAGGAACGCCAGCGGCTCAGCACCCTCTTCCGCACCCACGGCTACTATTACTATCAGCCCGGCTACGCCACCTATCTGGCTGACACCATCAACAAGCCGGGCCAGGTCGACGTAAGACTGCAGCTGGCCGACAGTCTGTCGCCGCAGGTGATGCAGCAATGGCACATCGGCAACATCGGCATCGACTTCCGCCGACAGTTTGGCGACGTGCTGCAAGACTCCATCCACTTCCGCCACCTCACCGCACGCTTCAACGGACGCCGCTCGCCCGTGCGTCTCGGTGCCATACTGCACGATGTCAAGCTGCGCCACGGCAGACTCTACAGCAGCGACGACGAGGCACAGACGATGAAGGCCATCCAGAACACGGGACTCTTCAGCTACAGCACCCTCAGATTTACGCCACGCGACAACGACACCCTCGACCTGCAGCTCGACCTGGTGATGGACAAGCCCTACGACTTCTACATCGAAGCCAACGCCAAGGGCAAGACCACCGGACGCATGGGACCCGAGCTGGTGGCTGGTCTCGTCAAGCGCAACGCCTTCCGCGGCGGCGAGCGCCTCGACATCAATATCCACGGCTCCTACGAGATGCAGACAGGACACAGCGCCGAGGGCAGCCAGAGCGGCATCAAGTCGTATGAATATGGCGGCGACGTGGCTCTGGTCTTCCCCCGCATGCTCACCCTGCGCAGCCTCTTCACTCCCAACAAGATGCGCATGCGCCGCATCGGACGCTGGTATCGCTACGGTGTGCCCACTACCACCATCAAGGCGTCCAAGAACGTGCTCCACCGTGGCGGGTACTTCAAGCGCCACGTGCTCTCGGGCGAACTTACCTACGCGTTCCAGTCGTCGCCACAGTCACGCCATCAGTTCAGCCCGCTCATACTGTCCTATGAGTACATGCAGCGTCAGACCCAGGCGTTTATCGACCTGCTGGAGCGCAACCCGTATCTCAGCGTGTCCATGCGCGACCAGTTTGTGCCCAAGATGTCCTATACCTATACCTACAACAGCCCTTCTACGATGCGCCACCCCATCAGCTGGGAGATAACTGCCAGCGAGGCGGGCAACCTGCTGGCTGCGGCGTATACCATGATGGGCGAACGATGGGCCGAGCGCAACAAGACGATGTTCAAAAACCCCTTCGCCCAGTTTGTCAAGCTCCAGACCGATTTTGTCAAGAAGTGGCGCGTCACCGACAAGTCGTCGCTGCTGGGCCACGTCAATGCCGGCGCCGTAATCAGTTATGGCAACGCGCAGAGTGCGCCCTATTATGAGCAGTTCTATATAGGCGGTGCCAACAGCGTGCGTGCCTTCAACGTGCGCAGCATCGGCCCAGGCCGTTACCATCCCAGCGACGCCAAGCTCTCGTACATCGAGCAGACGGGCGACCTGAAGATACTGGGCAACCTCGAATACCGCCCGCAGCTCTGGGGCTCGCTCTACGGCGCCCTCTTCCTCGACGCCGGCAACGTGTGGTCACTGCGCGACAGCAGCAATCGCCCCGGCAGCAAGTTTGAAGCCCGCAACCTCTTCTCGCAGATGGCTGTGGGCACCGGTGTGGGTCTGCGCTACGATGTGGGCATCTTCGTGCTGCGCGTAGACTGGGGTATAGGTCTCCACGTGCCCTACGACACTGGCAAGAGCGGTTTCTATAATGTCAGCAGCTTTGCCGATGCGCAGAGCCTCCATCTGGCGGTGGGTTATCCGTTCTAATGGTCACATTATTCACCTCACTCGTCAGCAACCCCACCACTCTACAGCCCGTCGCCATCAATCTGCCACCGCCAGAGGATAGAGATGGCATCCCAAGACAACCATAGGGCATACAGCCCCTACCTGCCACACGACGGCAGTTGCCACCTGAGGCGTCACCGACTTGCGCAATAATTGTGCAAACCAGTGACGCCTCATGGGTATGGCTGCATACGGGATATACTCTCAACTATATGACTATCAATCATCATCGCCAGCAACACCGCCATCAATATTTTTTTGAAAATAATCAGAGAAAAATTTGGCGGAATGAAAACCACTTCGTAAATTAGCACACAAGAACATCAATTAAAAACCCAAAGAAATGTATAAACAAGTATTTCTATTACTCCTTGCACCTTGGGAATGGTATATTAGCCTCCATGGAAACCCAAAGGGGGTGTACACCGCAAAGTTCTTAACGCATCTCGCACATGAAATAAATGTTATTTTCGAACCGGATAATTCTGGAGGAACTATGAGGGGCGTTGCAGCAGTCCTCAACAAAAATGGCATAAAGGGCAAATTCGTTTCTGGGACAGGCTATATAAAAGACGAGATTGACTTTGGATTACCCGTATTATTTGCCGCTGACAAAGAAAAATCAAACGAAGATGGTCACATGTGGTTAATTGATGGATATAAGTATGATATTGAGGAATACGATGACATTTGGCGCTTTTTTGAAGACACTATCTACATAGACCCAAATGTTCCACGCGAAGGTACTATCATACGCGAACGTCGGCAAGTATATTGCAACTATGGTTACCAAATGAATTGGGGATGGGATCTCAATGACTTTATCCATGCACGTGATGAGGATAACACTTATTATGCGATTGGTAATTTTAGACAATATACCAAAAACTACTATTATTTCAGACGTGAACAATGACAATTATTAACATATAAAACGATACGATTATGAAGAAGTGTTTTATTCTTGCGTGGTTGCTGTTGCCTACCACATGGTTGCTGACAGGATGTACGGACAACATTGAGACAACTGCCCCCGAAGAGAAGACTACTGGTCTTGAGCCTATTCAGATGGAGTGCAGCAAGGTGCAGCAGACGCCATTTGCCAAGCAGAGCAACAAGTTTGCCAACAAGTTTTTCGCTACGGCAGCCAAGGAGGTCGAGGGCACAAACACCAACCTGTGTATATCGCCCATCAGTATGCAGTATATACTCTCTATCTACGCCAACGGCTTGGCTGACGAACAGGCGCAGAAGGTGGTGGACTTCCTGGATATGGGCACACTGGACCAAGTCAACGAGAGCAGCCGTCAACTGCTGGCCCTTTTCAATGAGGACGACGAATATGTCAAAGTGGCAATGGTCAATGGACTGTGGCAACAGGCCAACAGCAAAGAGATAATCCCATCATTCGCCGAGAAGATACAGACATACTATCTGGCTGACACCAAAGAGACCAACTTCAAAGACCCACAGGCTGCCAAGAGTATGATAAACGGTTGGGTTGCCGACAAGACCGATGGCAGGATAACCGATGCTCACCTGAAAGTGGGCGACTATACGTTTACACAGAATGCATGGGTCAATGCCACATCCTTTGACGCCAAGTGGACTTATCCGTTCAACGCCCTGCATACCAAGAAGGACAGTTTCACCAACATAGACGGCACCGTGTCAGAAGTAGATATGATGGAAGCCAATGTAGGTATGGCCTTCGACTATTCCAATGAAGATGTCTATATCATGGAACTGCCTTATGGCAAAGGATACTACACTATGATGTTGGGAATACCGCGTAAAGCAGAGAAGCTGGACTCTATATGCGCCAATACCGACTGGTGGGCAGTTCACGAGCAGGCCCATCTCGCTCAGTTGGAACTCTACATGCCCAGGTTCTCGATCTCTACAGACTTGACAACACTATTCAAGAATGAAGAGAATAGCGCTACTGGCATACTCAGTAAACTGGGATTGGACGAGTCTGTTGCCTACGCCGACATGGTAAAAGCCACAAAACCAGCACGCCAGATGTGGGGACTGTCACAAACTGCCATCATAGAGGTAGAGGAAAACGGAACCAAAGCCGTAACCTCCACATCTGGCAATGAAGGCATGTATATATCCCCTTACGTTCCGCGCAGGATAGACAAGCCCTTCTTCTTCGCTATCCGTGAGAATACAACTGGCACCATCCTGTTTATGGGAAAGGTAGTACATCTCTAAGACAACACGCGCGACAACACGCATCAACTCAAGCGGCCTGCAACCGAGAGCTATCACACTCACGGTTGTGGGCCGCTTAGCCTATGCAAGGGAAACCACCACGGCCAAAGCGGGCATAAGTTTTTGGATGCCAGCAATAAAAAAAACGGCGAAAACGACCATTATGTTGAATAAAATGAGTAATTTTGTACTCCAATGGACACTTCTGAACTGCAAAAGATAAAGCAACGGTATAATGTTGTCGGCAACAGCGACGGGCTCAACCGTGCACTCGACATCGCCCTGCAGGTAGCCCCAACCGACCTGTCGGTACTCATCGTGGGCGAAAGCGGTGTGGGTAAGGAGATTATACCCCGCATCATCCACGACAACTCCCCCCGACGCAAGGAGAAATACTTTGCCATCAACTGTGGCTCCATCCCCGAGGGAACGATAGACAGCGAGCTCTTCGGACATGAGAAGGGTTCGTTTACCGGCGCCATAGGCGAGAGCGAAGGCTATTTCGGCACCGCCGACGGCGGCACCATCTTCCTGGACGAGGTGGGCGAGCTGCCCATAGCCACCCAGGCACGATTGCTGCGTGTGCTCGAGACGGGCGAATATATCCGCGTGGGCGGTCAGAAAATCATGAAGACCAACGTGCGCATCGTGGCCGCCACCAATGTCAACATGCGCAAGGCCATCAGCGAAGGCAAGTTCCGCGAAGACCTCTACTATCGCCTCAACACCATCCCCATCCAGATGCCGCCACTGCGCGAGCGCGGCCAGGACATCCCCCTGCTCTTCCGCCTCTTCGCCCTGCAGACGGCAGAGAAGTACAAGCTGCCCAAAATAACGCTCACCGACAAGGCCAAGCTCCTGCTGATGCAATACAAGTGGCCTGGCAACGTGAGACAGCTCAAGAACATCACCGAGCAAATCTCTGTACTCAGCGAGAAGCGCGAGATAGACGCCGAGACGCTGTCGCAGTTTATCCCGCAAGACCCAGAGAGTACCGAGCTTGCCACTGTCGAAAAGGCAGGCAAGCACTCCTACGAGAGCGAGCGCGAACTATTATATAAGGTATTATACGAGCTGCGCGGCAATGTGACCGAGCTGAAGAAGGAGATAGACGCGCTCAAGAAGCAACTGGGAGAGCACGGCACGATGACCGCCCAGCAATACGGCCACTCGCTCCCACACATCGCCAACGGACAGATGGCGACAGTACAGGCAGAAGACGCGGTGGCAGAAGAGATAAAAAACGAACCCGCAGAGCCCATGACGCGCGAAGAGCACGACAAAAAGGAAATAATGGAAGCACTGGAAAAGGCCAACGGCCGACGACGCGAAGCTGCCATAGCCCTGGGCATCTCAGACCGTACACTCTACCGCAGACTCAAACAATACGGACTCGACTAAACGATGACAATGAAGAAAAAACTCATATACATACACCTCGCACTGATGGCATTCGTGCTGACCACCATCACCGCGTGCGCCTTCAAAGGCTACAAGTTCAACGGTGCCAGCATAGACTACACCAAGACCAAGACCATACAAATCAACGATTTTCCCATACGCAGCAGTTATGTATGGGGACCCATGGGCCCTCTGTTCAACAACGCCCTCAAAGACGAATTTGCCAACCATACCCGTCTGGTACAGGTCAAGCGCAACGGCGATCTCAAGATAGAGGGAGAAATCATACAATACACGCAACGCAACAAGTCGGTGTCGAGCGAAGGTTACTCAGCACAGGTAGAGCTCACCATGACCGTCAGCGTAAGGTTTACCAACAACGTGAACCACAAGGAAGACTTTGAACGTCAGTTCTCAGCCTCGCAGACATACGAGTCGACCCAAAACCTGAACTCGGTACAGGAAGAACTGGTCACCCAGATGACCAAGGACCTCGTAGAACAGATATTCAACGCCACCGTGGCCAACTGGTAAACCACCCCAACCACCACAGATATGCAACTGGACTTAGAGCAACTCATCAAGCATCCGCAGACCATGGACAAGGAGACCCTGTACGACCTCCGAAGCCTCATTGCGCTCTATCCCTACTTCCAGACCGCACGTCTGCTGATGCTGCAAAACCTCTACATCCTGCACGATCCCTCGTTTGATGAAGAACTGCGCAAGGCAGCCATATACATCACCGACCGCAAGATGATATTCAGGCTGATAGAGGCAGCACACTACAAGCTCAAAAGTGCCACCACCGACAACAGCCAGACAAAGAACGCCCCAGGCGCCGACCGCACCATCTCGCTCATTGACAACTTTCTGGACACCATCCCCGCCACCGATGAGGAAGAGCCGAAGAAGAAGAAACGCAAGCCAACGGCTGCCGACGCAGCGATAGACTACGTGAGCTTCCTGCTCGACACCGAGAGCGAAGACGAAGAGAGCCCCGAGACTCCGCTGATGAAAGGACAGTCGCTCATAGACGACTTCATCAACAACGACAAGGGCAAGATAGAACTCAAGGAAGAACCTGAGTATGTGCCCGAAAGCAATGACACAAAAGACAGCGAAAATATGGTGGACGGAAGCTACTGCACCGAGACTTTGGCACGAATTTACATCCAACAAGGCCGTTTTGAGAAGGCTTTGGAAATAATTACGCGCTTAAATTTGATTTTTCCAAAAAAAAATGCTTACTTTGCAGACCAAATACGGTTCTTGGAGAAGCTGATACTGAACAGCAAGGCCAAAAAGCCATAAGATATAGAGCAAATAATAACAAAAAAAATAAACAACAAGATGATTTACACATTATTCGTAGTACTTATCGTACTGGTATCTATCCTGATGATTGGCATCGTGCTCATCCAGGAGTCTAAGGGAGGAGGTCTCTCTTCACAGTTCTCTTCTTCCAACCAATTCATGGGTGTTCGCAAGACTACCGACCTGGTAGAGAAAATCACATGGGGCCTGGCCGCCGTTATGGTTGTCATCAGCGTAATCTGCGCCCACACCGCTCCCAAGGCCATCACCGAGGAAAGCGTAATGGAGAAGGCAGCTACCCAGACAGAGACTACCAATCCTACCAACATGCCTGGCTTCGGCGCAACCCAGCCTACCAAGGGCAATGCCCAGCAGGCTCCCGCTGCCCCCGCAGCCGAGAACAACAAGTAAGAGTTACCGACGGTACGCAATATGAGCCCGTTCTGCCCGACGCAGAGCGGGCTTTATTGTAGCCGTCCACGCCGACGGGCGCAAGAGAAGGCACAGCCTCCAGGCTGCGCAGCCCCCGTGGAAGCAGAAAATACAAGGCGGCGCGAAAATAATGGGCAAAAAATTTGCAGGAAACAAATATTTCCATTACCTTTGCACTCGCTTAATGAGATTAAGCTCTAAATGGTGGCTGTAGTTCAGTTGGTTAGAGCGTCAGATTGTGGTTCTGAATGTCGTGGGTTCGAGTCCCATCTGCCACCCATAAGAAGCAGTTCTTCGGAACTGCTTTTTTTGTTTCCCCCAATCAGCCAAGCACGCAGCCGAGCCCATCCCACGCACTACCAACATCATCTCACGCATTGCCGAGCACATCCCGCACGCAGCCGAGCCCATCTCACGCACAGCCAAGCACATCCCGCGCACAGCCGAGCACATCCCGTTTACATCCAAGCCCCGACTCCGTCCCACCGCTATCGTCCCCGCAAGACGCGGAAGCACCCCACCCCGCCTGGAGCACATCCCGGCGAAGCTGGAGGGTACCTTGGCAAAGCTGGAGGGCGTCCCGGCAAAACTGGAGGGTACCTCCACGCAGCTGCTGACCACCTCGGGCAACGCGCATCGGACGATACGAGCTTTCGTATCGTCCGAAACTCGCATCCGTACCGTCCGATACGTACATCCGCGCCGTCCGATACGCGCCAACAATGATGGTCACCACACCGCCGAACACACTCACAACCAATGTCCTGCTGACCGTTAACGACCACAGCACAACCTCCGTGCAGCGCAACCCTGACAACGGGCGCGATGACGCGGTCAGCGGCAGCCCCATAACCACAATCCCCATCCATCCCGTTACGGGAAAGATGGGGATTGCCGGCAATCGGAGAAGCAGACTACTTCATCTTCTTGTTCATAGCCTTCAATGTGACCGAGATATTGGCCAGAACCCGCATAAAGCTCCAGCTAATCAGCGAGGAGGCAAGCACCATGACCGTGGTCACAAATCCGCTGGGACTGAATATCTTGTCGTCGATGTATTGGTACTCGGGATTTTGTACCCAGACAATGTTGAATAAGCAGATAATCGAAGCGATGATGCCACATACCAATACGATGTTGGCGATAATTTCGAGCGTCGTCTCTGCACCATTGCCGGCATTTTCTTCTACGGGTGCTACAGCCTTGGCTGCCACTGGCTCTGCTACAGGCTGCACCTCAGGGTCTTTTTCATTTTCTTGCATGATTACTATTGTTTTTATTGTCGTTACTTTTGTTTATTCTTTAGGGCTGCGGTGCATGAACCTATTGTCGGCCCACAACAGCAGGACTATAACCGCCAGTGCCACAGCCACCTGAATCAGGATGGCGCCCGGACGCTGGTCGAAGAAGCGGTCGATGTGGCGGTAGACGTGGGCGAAGAACGACTCTGCCGTATTGGCTTCGCGGATGACATTGCGGTGGACGGTGATATTGAACAATATCTCGCCCATATTGTCAGCAAACCACATCTCGGGCAGATACTTCCTGCCCAGTCCGGCACGCAGCATGGCTATCTTCTGCCCATTGGTCATGGCGGGGCCGTAGCGCTCGAGCAGCGAGGTGACCACAACCGTGTTACGGCAGGAGTCCATGATGTCCAGTACGCGGCGGTCCAGATAGATGTCGTTGACCGAGACATAGAGGTCGCCCGAGTGGCGGGCCTCAAAGCTGAAGACACGGCCACGGTCGTGGTTGCCCTGTATCATGCGCCGGTGGTCGGCATCGCGGTCGCTGTCGTAGAGCAACGGTTCGTTGGAGGCACGTATCTGGTAGAGCAGCGAGCCAAAGACTGGCTCGACCGCCGTCCACTCCATGCCCAGCAGCCGCCGGGTCTCACCCTTGTACATGCACAGCCGCGTGAGTTGGGCAGAGCGCATGTCCTGCTTGTCCTTGCCGGCGACATCATAGGACAGTCCGGGCATCACCATGTCGAAAGGCAGCACGCAGTTGTCCTTGGCACAATGGTAGAGGTCGGCCACGCGGCCATAGTAGGCACCCGACGCCGTGACCTCGACTCGGTCGCCCCGCACCACCTGTATGCCGGTGTTGGCCCAGCACTGTCCGGTGTTGTAGAGAAACACATTGCGCTCGCTGCCACAAGGCTGGGCCATGGTGATGGCTCCTTGCTCATTGATGCGCTGCGAGGGGTCGAAGAAGAGCACGCCCCGGATGAAGAACGAGAGGATGACCAGCAGCAAGACGATGGCGAAGACCAGCGAGACAAAGAAGATGACAAAGTTGACGCGTGCCGACCTCACCTTGGACGGGCAGTCGGCGAGCCGCTTCACCCTCGCCCCAGACATGAGAGCTGCCGCCACAGCTGCGCCTCTATAGCAGAGCCACGGTAGGAGCATGAGCGTCTTCCACACCATGCGCACCACGAGCATGGTCACCGGCAGCCGGTCGGTGGGGCGGTAGTCTATGAATGGCTTGATGCCCAACACCTCGGCATCGGTCTGCGGGCCCGACGGCGTGGGGCGCTTGTCTGACAGCAACTCGGCAAGAAACGACCTGTCATTAATCACGTATCGCGCCAAGCCCGTGGTGGTGATAGCACTCGTAATGGTCTCAATAAGCGATTTGACATTCATTTTTGCTGCGTATTACGTTCGATGACTACAAGAAACGAACCCACATTGTCGGCAAACCAGGGGTCGCGGAACTTCTTCTCCTTATAATAATAGAGTTCGTTGTTGACGGGATAATTGGTCTTGTCGACCTCCCTGCCATTGTAATAATATCCCATACCATACGACCGGGCCTTGAGGACAGCGGCATCGGCCACGGTGCCGTCCTTGAGTTTGAGCGGCAAGGCTATGGTGTGGGTCTCCTTCACCGTGGCGTCCAGTCCGTGCTGCTCTACCGCCGCGATGACCCAGTCGAGAGAGGCGTCGGGGGTGGCAAGCGAGTCTCTCAGCGTCTTCATGCTGGCAAGATACATGCTTCGGATGACCGTATCTGTCATCACCACATCGTTGACTGCAAAGTGAAGCACGCCGTCGCAGGGCACCACATAGTCGACACGCTCCTTAGAGATGACAGAGATGGTGGTGTGCAGGCTGCCACGCTCCAGACCATCGAGATAGACATCATTGTCGGGGTTCTTGTACCAGCCTATATCCTTCTTGCTGTGCTCGTAGGGGATGACCTGCATCAGCAGCACGCCGAAAGGCTCGTCGGGCGCCAGCTTGTACTTGTCTCTGAAGTCATTGTGGCCTCCCTTGCGTTCAAAGCCCTCGGTGCCCACCCATCCGAAGCCAGGCTGGCGGTCCTCGTTGGCTGCGTCGACCAGATAGTGTATGGCGGTATTGGCTGCACCCGATGCCCGGATGGATATACGCTCGTTCTTCTTGACCTCGATGCCCGAGTTGGCCCACAGTTCTGCCGTGTTGAACAGCCAGTATATCACCTCCTTGTCTTCGGTCTGCATGATGGTGGCGCCATAGGTATTGGTCTTGATGACATTGTAGGGATAGAAACTCTTGACCACCAGCACCACAAAGGCCAGACCTACAAACAGCACGATGACTATCACAAAGAGCGAGGCTATCACCTTCCACAGCGACCTCGGGCTCTCAAGGAGCTCAAAGAGGCGCTTGTGGCGCACGATATCTATGGTTATGGTCTTCTGGGCATCGTCTGGCTGAGCTACAGGGTCAGTCTGTGGCGTCACTCTCTCATCGGCATTCACCTCTTTGGGTATTTCTGGAGACATAGCAGTAATAGGTTTTAATGTTAAGGATTAAGATAACATTGCAAAAATAAGCAAAAAAACGCTGCGAGTAGCCATTGTCGCCCACTTTTTTACTCCCAAGCATAAAAAAAGCATTACCCCGGCACACAATCCTGCCAACGTAATGCTATTGATGGAGTGGAGCTGGAGGGATTCGAACCCTCGTCCGCACAGTAAAACCATATGCTTTCTACACGCTTATTCCGGCCTTCGGTTTTCGTGCATTGGCAAGACCCGGACCACCAACCAATGCCTTATCCTCTAAGATTTCATCTCCGATGCGAGGCTTTCGAGAGACTATTTCCGACTGTACTGCACCGCTTGACCAAGGAGTTTCGGAAAAAGAGCCCTTGAGCGATGTCTCGTCCCGTCACCTGGTGGCGGGATAAAGCCAGTAATCTACTATGCTTCGATTAGGCAGCGAGAGCGTAATTGTTTTCGCCAATTAATTTGTCGATGACTCTGATTAAGGAGATAGCCAACGAGTCTCCGCGTGCTTACATACCATCTTAGCCGCCGTCAAATCCAGTCAACCCCAATGATATATGAGTTGCAAAGATAAGGGTTATTTGCGAAACCAACAAGAAAAAAGCGGAAAAAATCCATTTTCACGCCCAAAATGCGCTACTATGCGCTCGTCGATAGGGTAATGGCAGAGGCTGTCATAAGAGAAATGATGTCGTAAACAAACGTTTCAGACAAACGTCTGGCTTGTAGCATCAAGGCACACTCCTTATATCTAAAAACCTGAGTTCGGGATAAGCGACTGTCGTTTTTCTTGCTATGCCAGATTTCCGATAGGTGCATATTACATTTGCCCTCCAAACAATATGGATGGCAAAATGCAGAATTGTAAAGTCCAAATGAAGTTTACTTTATAACAGCAAGCTGTCCGTCAACATTCTCTATGCAATAGTCAATGTTGATGGATGGCTTCTTTTCAAAGAAGCTATACGCAGCCAAAACAGAAAGGACATTCATTACGAAATTGAACACGCTACGATGTCTTGAATGTACAAGTTGTGCAACATTCTTAAGTTCGTCATTGATGGTTTCTATGACAGATCTTTTGCGCAACAGAATCTTGTCATACAATGGCATAAGCTTGTTTTTCATATTGCATTTCAAGCCAGTGACAATTTCTATACCGTTGTTAAACAATCTCTCAAACAAGCCATGCGAAATATATCCTTTGTCTGCGAATAATTTTCCGAACACATTATCACTCAATCTGTTAAAAACATCTGTATTCCTATCGTCAACATTCGCTTTTGTAAGCATAAAGTTAAGCAGTTCACCTCTCTCATTGCATATCAGGTGTAACTTGAAACCGAAATACCATCCCATGGTGCTTTTACCTCTTTCTGCATAATCACGGAATACCTTATTTCTTGTTATACGCTTGTTGTGGCATACAGGAATGCATGTGCTGTCAATGAAACTTATACCCGTGCATCTGCCAAAGCAAAACAGTTGGAGGAACAGCATCATCTCAACCGCGACTCTGGACTCGAGTTCAACAAAGCGGTTATATGAATGCAGCTTGGGGAACAGGTCGTGCAGGTGAACCTTGACATAAAAAAGGTAATAATGCTTGAAGTTGCGGAAAGTGTTGAAATGAAAGTAGATGAGTATCGTCATGATTTCCGACCGGCTCATAGTCCATTTCCGATTGCGGTGCTTACGCCCATCTGACTCACAAATGGACATGCGGGCAATTTCCATATCATATTCTTGGCAAAAATCATCGATAATACAGAAAATTTCCGTAATTTTGTTCTTGGTAATCTCCATAACTATAGTATCCTTTAATTTTATAATTAATTGATTCACAACCATAAAGGTACTAAAAATTATTGAGATTACCAACTTTTACAAAGACTTTCTTATCCCGAACTCAGGTTAAAAGGCGACTATAATGACAACTCCCATGCTGGCCATGAAAGACAACACATCATCCGCATGAGCGATGGTAGTGTCAAAAGGTCATAGTAAGATAAAAGGTCTATGGAAATGGAGGCACAGGCGGCCTCCATTTCCTTTTTTATAACCAATTATATTATAGAATTTATGCAAATGACCGTTGTTCTCTGCTCAATAGATTCTAAAAGGCATTCCTTGCTCCGTCAACCAGCAACAATGCCATCCGTCTGGAAAATAAGCGATTGATGCTTTAAGCAGAAGTTTCTCCTTGCCTCCGCTGCCGTTATCAACAAGACAACACGCATTCATTCCAAAAGTTGCCCCTTCCGACACCCATCCTTCAGTAATTTCGGGTAGTTCTTCTAACGAATACATCTTCACCAGATTGGTCTCTATCTTGTTCGTGAAGCGATAATGTCCTCCATTATAAACCTTCCAATCAGTTTCAAGTTGCACCACATTATCGCGGGCGAACACATCTCCACAAGCGATAGTCAATGTGAATTTTGAATATTCATAATTGACAATGCTGTCTTTGATAAACAGGATTGTTTTCACCCAACTCTCAATTTTCATATTGGTTATGCTGATAATTCCAGTCTCTTTGGTATATGCAATACAGGAGGGCATTGCTGTACTAACAGTTTTGTCTTGATTATAAACCTTAAGAGATTGGTAACCTTCTAATTTTTCCGCATCAACTCCAGTTGCATTGTCCTCCCTGAATGTGTGATTGAATACATCACAATCACTCATAAATGTCATATCAGAGAATTGGGGCTCTTCAAAATAATAAAAATACTTGAACATTTGGTATTGGTTGCCTTGAGAAAGCGGGCCTGCAAATCCACATGGATGGGGAGCCTTGGGGTGGTAGATAGTACGGTAGTAGTCAATGAAATTATGGGTGATAGTCGCTGCATTGTAATAGCCAAACTCAAAGCACTCATTATCACACAATTCCTGACCGCCATTAATATAATTATTGGCAATGGTAGAATCGCACATTATCATCTCTTTGCTACCAAATTTGGCAAACCAATAACACGTCAAGAACATACTGTATGTAATATTGCAAATGCTATAAAGAGAACTATCGTACAAGAACGCCTCCATTCTGCAGAAATAGCAATCACGTATAGTAAGTGAGTGCAACGTACAGTTGTCAAAAAAATGGACGGTATTTTCCTTGTGTTTAGGCGCACCATTTCCTCTCCAGTTAAAATCCTTACAGTCTTCGCAATAGAAATACACACCCTTAATAAAGCCCGATATTTCGGTAGCATCTTGAAACAGATGGGTGCTGTTACCCAATCTTATACATCCTGTTTTTACCTCGTCTCCCGTTTTGATTTTAAGTCCATGGATACAATTTCCAACGATATATAGTCTAACTTCACGATTCTCGTTAATAGGCTCCGTAACATAGAATGTATAACCACTGGGGATAAGAATTGGAATTCCAGAAGAATGGGAAGCAGAAATGCTTTTTCTCAACGCTACGGTGTCATCTACCTTGCCATTACCGACGGCACCAAACATAAGGGGAGTAATATAATCCATAGATATATATATTTTAGTTAGTTTCGCAAAACTAACTAAAAAGGTTGATTCCAACAAGAAAAAAACGGAAAAAATTGTTGGCAATCAAAAAAATAACTATATTTGCATGCAGAACACTTTAAATGATTTCATCTATGAGTAACTTTTTTCTTACATTACGCACTTTTGCCTGCCTGTTCGCCATCACGCTGACATGCAATGCCCTGGCTGACGACAACTCTCCAAGCCAGCAATTCACTGTAGTCATGGAGCAACCCGGAACTCTGGAAGAGGTCTTGGGCGACAAACCTCTTAATATAACCAGCCTGAAGATTGTTGGCAACATATATTCCTCAGACTTGCTATATCTGGCTCCATTCATGTATTCCCAAAAATTTCTTTCCCATTATTTTCCAGGTAACGATGCTCCGGATAAAAAACTTGCATGGCACAAGGACAACAATACCAACACGCTGAATGAAATAGATTTGTCGGAAGCCACTCTCCTTATGAGCAACAATGAAGAGCAAAACCAATATCGGTATTATGAGAAACTCCCTCCTGTAAACAATCCTACGATGCTGGTACACTATGCAACAATTGACGACATAAACTCGCTTCCTCGGAATATATTCGAGAATTGCGAAAACTTGAAAAAAGTGCATTTACCCAACTACATGCACAGCACGGGGTATGGTTCTTTTGCAAATTCAGGTTTAACGGAAATACCCTTGACTGCATCTATTGACACCATAAGTAATTGGTCGTTTAAAGGAACCTATGCCACTCATATTACATTTCCTAATTCTGTCAAATACATAGGAGCAGGTGCTTTTTATCATTCACGTTTAGAGGAAATCCATCTTCCTAACTCTTTAAGTTATTTGGGAAGCTCTGCTTTCAGCTTTTCTATACACCTGAAAAGCATTAACATCCCCGAAAAAATAGACAGTATATATAAAGAAACATTTAGAGGATGCGATTCTCTTTCCACTATATATATTCCCAAAAACATAAAATATATTGGAGATGGAGCATTTAAGATAGATTACGGAAAGAGAGTGAACAGAACCATTCATGTATATGGATGTCCTGATTTAGAAGGTAGCCCTTTTTGTTCTTCGAGCTCGCATACAAATATCTATTTTTATTCTGCCACACCTTGTAAGTTGAAAAATGTGTATCTCAATGAAGAGCTATACATTCCTATCGATGCAAAGGATGCATATATTAGCAATCCCGAATGGAAAAAACTTGAAAAAAGACTCCATTATTTCGATGCCACTGTAGGTGTGGCAACGCCATCGACACCCGGGAAAGCACACGAATGCGACATATATTCTATCAATGGGCAACGCTTAAAGAACAAACAGAAAGGTATCAACATCATCCGCATGAGCGATGGTAGTGTCAAAAAGGTCATAGTAAGATAAAAAGTCAAAGGAAATGGAGGCACAGGCAGCCTCCATTTCCATTTTTATAACCGCCTATACCCTAAAAAGATATACACAACGACGTGGTGGCAACCGCAACCGCCATGAAAGATGGCAAAAAATAATTGGGCTATCATGCAACAAATCGGCAAAAAACGAGTTATTATATTATATAATGTAGGACAACCAACAAATGACTCAACAACAGGCTACAGACGGAATGGGTAAAATGGAACTCGGCATCAAGCGGACAGCCGACATCCTGTTCGCCATGGTGGGCATGGTGGTTCTCTCGCCCGTAATGCTGGCAGTGGCGATGTCGATAAGACTACAACAGAATGGCCCCATCTTCTTTCGCCAGGTGCGCATAGGAAAAGGCGGTAAACCCTTTGTGATATTCAAGTTTCGCACACTAAGCAGCGAAGCCGAGAACGAAGGGCCGCAGCTTATTGCCCAAGGCGACGAGCTGACATCGACAAGACTTGAGCGGTTTCTGCGCGGCCATCATCTCGACGAGCTGCCACAGTTGTGGAATGTGCTCAGAGGCGACATGTCGCTGGTAGGGCCACGCCCCGAGCGCAAATACTACATAGACAAGATTATGAAGCAGGATGCGCGTTACAGCCTCATTTACCTGATGCAGCCAGGACTCACGTCGGAAGCTACGCTCTACAACGGTTACACCGACACGATGGAGAAGATGCTACGCCGGCTGGACATGGACATCAGCTATCTGGAGCACCGCTCGCTCTGGCTCGACACCAAGATTATCATCAAGACAGCCCTGAGCATCGTGACAGGGAGGAAATTCTAAAAGAAATATGAAAAAATACGTTATATTACTCATCGCGCTCATGGCCTTTGCGGCCACCACATCGGCACAGTCGTCAATGACCGACGACCAGGTAATGCAGTTTGTGGTAAAAGAGCACAATGCCGGCACATCGCAGGCACAGATAGTGACCAAGCTGATGCAGCGTGGCGTGAACATCACGCAGATACGCCGCGTGAGAGACAAGTATGAACGCCAGATACAGAATAAAGGTATGGGCGTAGTAGCCGACCAGGCAGTGGAGAAGGCAAACAGCCGTATGCGCACAGCCAACGGCGAAAAGAAGAAGGCTGCCCAGGCCAAGAGCCAGACCAGCACGCTGATACAGCAGGAAAACAATCTGCGCACAGAGATAGAAGACGACGAGCAGACGGCTGAGTTTCAGCGCGAACTGTCGGCCATACTGCCCACAGACACCATTGCCCTCTACCGGCAACTGATGGCCGAGCGGAAGACGAAGAAAGTGTTCGGCCGCGACATCTTCAACAACAAGAAGCTCACCTTCGAGCCCAATATGAACATCGCCACCCCCAGCGACTACCGTCTGGGTCCGGGCGACGCCGTTATCATAGACATCTATGGTGCCTCGCAGAAGAGCTACCAATACACCGTATCGCCCGACGGCGATGTGACCATCGAAGGTTTCGGCCCCGTACAGGTAAGCGGTCTCACCGTGGCACAAGCCAATGCCCGACTGCGCCAGACACTGGGCAGCCGCTACCAGAGTTCGAAGGTAAGACTGACCGTGGGACAGACCAAGACCATCATGGTCAACGTGATGGGCGAGGTGCGCATGCCGGGCACCTACACCCTGTCGGCCTTCTCCACCGTGTTCAATGCACTCTACATGGCAGGCGGCCCCAACGACATAGGTACGCTGCGCGACATCAAGATATTCCGTGCAAACCGCCTCATCGCCCATGTCGATGTCTATGACTACATACTCAACGGCAAGGCCAGCAACATCCACCTCACCGACAACGACGTCATCGTGGTGGGGCCCTACGACTGTCTGGTCAACATCACCGGCAAGGTGAAGCGCCCCATGTACTATGAGATGAAGAAGAGCGAGAGCGTGGGCACCCTGCTCAAATATGCCGGCTCGTTTACCGGCGACGCCTATACCCGCTCGGTGCGCCTGATACGCAAGACCGGCCGCGAATACTCGGTCTACAACGTGGGCGAGTTTGACATGAACTCTTTCCACATCGCCGATGGCGACTCTATCACCGTCGACTCTATCCTGAACCGCTATGAAAACATGGTCGAGGTCAAGGGAGCCGTATTCCGTCCCGGCAAATACCAGGTGGGCGGCGAGATTACCAGCGTGCGCTCGCTGCTCGAGCATGCCGAGGGAGTGACCGAACAAGCCTTCACCGCCCATGCCGTGATGCACCGCATGCGCGCCGACCGCAGTCTCGAGGTCATCCCCGTTGACATAGACGGCATCATGGAAGGACGCGTAGCCGACATAGCCCTGCAGAAGAACGACATACTCTTTGTGCCCACACGCCAGGAGCTGATGCAGGAACAGACCCTCACCCTGCACGGCGAGGTACACTATCCAGGCATCTACCGCTATGCCGCCAACATGACCATCGAAGACCTGATACTCCAGGCGGGCGGACTCAACGACCAGGCCTCGACGGTCAAGGTAGACGTGGCACGCCGCATACGCGACCCCAAAGCCACCCAGACCGACAGCATCATCGCCCGCACCTACAGTCTGGCACTGCGCGACGGGTTCGTCATCGACGGACAGGCCGGATTCCACCTCATGCCCTACGACGAAATCTATGTACGCCGCAGTCCTGGCTATGCCACCCCACAGAACGTGACCATCGAAGGCGAGGTGATGTTTGCCGGCACCTACACCCTGTCGCACAAGAACGAGCGACTGAGCGACGTGCTGCGCAAGGCTGGCGGAGTGACCGACCTGGCCTATATCAACGGTGCGCGACTGATGCGCCGCACCACCGAATCGGAGCGCATCAAGATGCAGGCCGTGACCCGTCTGCTGGCAGGACAGGGCGCCAACAGCGACTCCATCAATGTGGCGCTGCTGCAGCTCTCAGACACCTATCCCGTGGGTATCGAACTGGCTGAAGCGCTGGCCAACCCCGGCAGCGATGCCGATCTGGTGCTGCGCGAAGGCGACCAGATCATCATCCCCCAATACAACGGAACGGTGAAGATAAGCGGCGACGTGATGTTCCCCAACACTGTGGCCTACGAGAAGGGGCGCCGCTACTCATACTACATCGACCAGGCGGGCGGATTCGGCCAGCGCGCCAAGAAGAGCCGTACCATTATTATATATATGAACGGCACCGTAGGTCGTGTGGCCCACAACGCCAAGGTACGCCCCGGATGCGAAATCGTGGTGCCCAGCAAGCCCAAGCGCAATGCCTCGGCCGTAGGCCAGTGGCTCGGAATAGGCACATCGGTAGCCTCGCTCGCCACCATGATAGCCTCGCTCGCCAATCTGTTGAAGTAAGACAATAACCATTATGAACGAAAGAGATAATCAGATAGACATCATAGTAGTCGCCAAACGAGTAACCAGCAGGAAGAAGCTGTTTCTCAAGGTGTCGCTTGCTACCTTTGCCGTAGCCTGTATCATCATATTCCCCGTGCCACGTTACTATACCAGCAGCGTGGTGCTGGCTCCCGAGATAGGAGACATCATGGGCAAGAACAGCCTGTCGTCGCTGGCCTCGTCATTCGGTTTCAACCTCGGCAACAGTTCTACGGGCGATGCCATATACCCCGACCTGTATCCCGCGCTAATCAACACCAACGACTTTGCCATCAATCTTACACAATGCAAGGTCAAGAGCAAGGACGGTAGCGTCAATACCACTTACTACGACTATCTGCTCAAACATCAGAAGCCATATCTGCTGGCTGTGCCATTCAACTGGTTGAAAAACCTACCCAAAAAGCTGTTCGGCAAGAAGGCCAAAGACTCTACAAAAGACATGAACCTGTTCTGGCTCACAGAGGAGCAGGACGACATATTGGGTGCGATACGTAAGAATGTAACCTGTGGTATAGACCCCAAGACAGGTGTCATCAACATCACCGTGGAAGACCAGGACCCACTGATTGCGGCCACGATAGCAGACAAGGCAATGGCCGAGTTGCAGAATGCCATCACACGCTACCGCACCAACAAGGCAAAGGTTGACTATGAATACTACAAGAAGCTCACCACCGAAGCCAAGCACCAGTATGAGAAGGCACGGCAGATATACGGTAGCTATTCCGATGCCAACATGGACGTGATACTGGAGAGTTACAAGGCCAAGCAGAGCGACTTGGAAAACGACATGCAGCTGAAGTACAACACCTACAGCACGCTGAACACCCAGTTGCAGCAAGCCCAGGCCAAGGTACAGGAGAATACCCCGGCCTTCACCATCATCAAGGAAGCCTCGGTACCCCAGTTGCCCGCCGGCCCCAAGCGCATGATATTTGTGGCATTGATGATTATCCTGAGTTGGATTGTCACCACCGTCGTGATATGCAAGGACTTGTTTGTCGGACTGTTTACCAGAAAGTAACCACATCCAATTATGGCTTCTCATATTAAATCCACAATCCATTCCATCTTCAAAAGCAACTTCTTCAAAGACTCGTCATGGGCCGTCTTTGGAAATGGCATTGGCTATGGCCTTATGCTTCTTTCTGGCATCATCATAGCCAGAATGCTTGGAAAGGACTTGTATGGAGAATATGGATTTGTCAAGACAACGATGTTCCAATTCGCGGCTTTTGCCACATTGGGATTAGGATATTCATCGACAAAGTTTGTCGCAGAAAGCAAGGAAAAGCAAAAGGCAGATATAGACAGCATTGTCAAAGCATCGATAGACATCACAACGGTAGCCAGTGCATCAATCGCCCTGCTGCTGATAGTCTTTGCCACTCCCCTATCCACATTTCTCAATGCCCCATCATTGGCCTCGACATTTCAGGCGTTAGGACTGCTCATCATTGTCCGTGCTATCAGCACAACCCAATATGGCATCCTTGCCGGATTCGGCGACTTCAAGCGTATAGCCTATAGCAATACGCTTTCCGGAGTAGTCATGATTGTTGGATGCATCCCTCTTACCTATTATTTGGGAATCACGGGGGCATTGACAACGCTGGTCTGTTCACAGGTGATTGCCGCTGTCTACAACGCCTACTGCATCAACTGTCATGCACACTATTCGTTGTTCAAGACCCGAAGTCGGCATTCATGGACTATTGCCAAGTTCTCCCTTCCTATAGCTTTACAAGAGTTTACATTCGCGCTGAGCAAATGGCTTGGCATATTAATCATCACCAAATACGCTACCTTAGGCGAGGTAGGCATTTATACTGCAAGCGAATTATGGTATGCTGTCATACTGACCGTACCTACATTCCTATCCAATGTAATATTATCCCATCTCAGCGCCTTAGGAGACGACTACAACAAACACAAGAAGAGCGTAAATGTCATGATAGGAGTCAACATCTGCTGCACTATCGTTCCTCTTATCGCTGTCTATATAGCGACTCCATTGATACTGAACATATACGGCCCCTCGTTTACTGGCATGGAACCCGTGCTGAAGATTTCGGTCATGACAACCCTCTTTACATGCTGTTCAAACGTATTGACCTCGGAACTTATAGCACTGGGAAAGACCTGGACCCTCTTTACCATCAGATTTATCCGCGACCTGTCAATGGTCGTCACCGGCTTCATCGTTATAAGAGGGAATGACGGCCAATACGCAGCAAGGGATTATGCCACGATAACATTGACATACACAGCTATATTCTTTATCGTCATTTACATAATAACCCAATATTACATCAATAAGAAAAGCAAGATAACCCAATCATCAAAGAATGCGTAACTGGAATTTCCATATAGCTACTCTGCTGTTTGTCATGTCTATAACATTCAGCCTTCTGTCCCAATCGCCATTTATGCTGGAGACTGGTGCAGACAGGATACTGAAGCTCGTATGGATTTTGCCCTTCTCATTCCTGATGCTGACAACCCCTCAATCATTTTTGAGCAACAGATTGTTTCCCTTCTACGCTTTTATTATTATGATGGTGCTTTATGCCGGCTTTTGCCAAGTGCTGACGGGAAACCAACATTTTACCCCAGACATATACAACATATTCATATCTCTCATTATAACCATGGCGTCATACAACTATTGGCTGCATTACGGCAATTACACCGTAATGCGGAACATCTGCATCATCATGATAGTATGCGGTATTCTGCTCTCAGCCGAGTTGTATCTGAACTTTCTTCAAAGCGCCGACTTGTCCAGCAAGTCATACGCCTACGAAGACAAGAACTCTATAGGCCAGATACTCTTGTGCTGCATATTCCTGCCGTTTATGTTTTACAAGCCCAACAACAAAAACATACAAAGAGTCATCTGGATAAGTAGCATTTTCATCTTTATAGTGATTGTCATGCTGAGGTCGCGCGCCACATTTATAAGCGCCCTTTTCATTATCTATTATCTGTTCGCTCACCTGAGCAGCAAGAAAACCAAAAGATGGATGGTGGCATTGTTTCTTCTTGCATCCATAATCATCCTTGTCAATGCCAATCTGTATGAATTAATCATCAACGGCATCATCCTTGGTGGACGAGATACAACAGACATCAACTCATTAAGTTCAAACCGACTTTTGGCATTTTCAATCGCATTCAAGCTCATTCCACAAAATCTATGGATAGGTTCGGGTAATTATTATGTTGATTGTCTGCCACTAAACATTCTGACTGAGTTCGGTGTCATTGGTCTGACCCTGTTTGCTGTTTTTGTGATACACCTCATCTATCAGGTAAGAAAGCACAAAGACGAAAGCAAATTGGCATTGACCTCTTATATACTTCTAATCGCTTTTCTGCTTAATGGACTCTTTGAAGCCTATCCCCCATTTGGCCCAGGCGTCAAATGCTTCAGCCTATGGATGTTATATGGTTTTCTACTCTCAAGATACAACGAAAAAGGAGAAATAGCCAACAACTCTACAACCAAGTGATTTCATTATGAAGCAATCCAATATCTGTATGATTACCAATATCGGCCCTCATTACCGATATCCGATATTCAACCTCTTAGGAGAAGCGTTGAATACAGACTTCTATATAGGCGACCGCCTGCAGTTTGAAATCAAGACTTTCGATTATCATGCGCTTACGGGATATAAGAAGACGCTGCACAATATCTTTATCAACAAGTTTTATTGGCAAAAAGGCTCTCTCCGCCCATTATTTGGACACTACAAATATTTCATTCTTGATGGTGAGCCTTTCTGCCTTTCGTCCTGGGTCATCATTTTGCTTGCTCGGCTGATGGGAAAAAAGGCCATAGCCTGGACACATGGATGGTATGGCAGAGAGGGGGCTGTGAAGAGAGTTGTCAAGAAGTTTTATTACGCCCTTCACTCCAAACTGATGGTATATAATGAATACTCCATCAACCTGATGGAGCAGGAAGGTATAGACCGAAATAAGATGGTGTGTATAGCCAACTCGCTGGACTCTGACAAAGATATGGAAATCAGGCGGCAACTTGGCCCAACAGATATATACTCTAAACATTTCAACAACTCTGACCCCACCATTATATATTGTGGGCGATTACAGAAAATCAAGAAGTTGGATATGCTTATCGATGCTCTTGTCGAGCTAAAGGCAGAAGGCATAAATGCCAACATCATCTTCGTGGGCAAAGATACAGAACAAGTGGATGTAGACCGCTATGCCTTGCAGCGTGGTGTCAGCCAACAGATTTGGATGTATGGCCCCTGTTACGATGACACCGTTTTAGGCCAGTTGTTCTACGATGCTGCCATTTGTGTTTCGCCTGGCCACGTAGGTCTCACTGCCATTCATGCACTCAGTTTTGGCTGCCCTGTCATCACTCATGACAACTTTGCTTACCAAGCCCCTGAATTTGAAGCCATCAAACCAGGCATAACAGGTGATTTCTTTCACCACAACGACACCCATGACCTGGTACGCGTATTAAAGAAATGGCTCGGACAAAATGATTGCCAACGTAACCAGACACGCAGCGCCGCTTTCGATGAAATCGACAGCAAATGGAATATCCATTATCAATTGGATATTATACGGAAAATAACCAACGATTAACAAGACTATGAATTCATCATTAACTGCAAATACCAGAAGCCTGCTTCGTTCTTGTGTTTTAAGCACATTGGGCTGCATAGCCACTCCTGCTCCAGGAATACATATTCTCAATGCCCATCGCATTGAAAAAGAAATAGAACCCGACACCTTCAGACGGTTGCTAACCCAACTGTCTGGACAAGTCAGATTCGTACGTATAGAAGAGGCCGTCAAGATGATTGTCAACAGAGAGCATCCTGATAAGCCAGTTGTCGCCTTTACATTTGATGATGGATTTATGGAATGCTATACACTCTTTGCACCTCTCTTGGAAGAGTTTGGCACCAACGCCATGTTCTTCATCAATCCCAACTATGTAGATGGTGACGAGCAATATATACGCAACTTCAATGATAATATTGTCATGACTCCTGGCAAGAATCCCATGCGTTGGCATCATATCAAAGACCTCTCACAGCGAGGGCATATCATCGGAGCCCATACTTTGGACCACTTTATGATTAACAGCGAAGACCACGAGATTCTGCATCACCAGATATGCGATTGCAAACATATCATCGAAAATCAGCTGGGTACCGAGTGCGAATACTTTGCGTTTCCCTATGGCAAGCTGTCACAGGCCAACAATCAGGCAATAGATATTGCCTGCAACTGCTACAAGTATGTTTTCTCGCAGTCAGACCACAAGCATTATTTCTCTTTTGAAGGCAGGGTAATCAATCGACGCCACTTCGAACCATTCTGGCCTATCAGCCATGTGCGTTATTTCCTCAGTTGTAATAAAAGATAGAAAGATGAAAGAACTCAAAGACAGACTCAATCATTTGATTTCAAAGATATCTCCCCGATTATTCTTTGTCATTGCATATTTACATAATCGCCATCGCCTTCCACACTTCAGTCATCCTAAAGACCTGTCTGAGATATGGATAAAATATGTATTAGAGGGTAACGCTTTGAAGTTATACAAATTGGCAGACAAGTTTCTTGTAAGAGAATTCGTAAGAGAGAGAGGACATTCCGACATTCTTCCCAATCTGTTAGGAGTTTGGGATAAACCCATAACGAAGACTGAATTCGACAAATTGCCCGATTCATTTGCTCTGAAGATGAATTATGGAGCAGGAATGAACATCATTTGTCAACACAAAGACACACTTAGTTATCAGACAGTGTCTTCTCTATTGCATAAATGGTTTTATAATCGTAAAGGTTATCCTTGTTCAGAGAATCATTATAATCTGATTACACGTAAGGTCATCTGTGAAGAATATATAGGCGACAGCAACCAAACTTCCCTAACAGACTACAAATTCATATGTATTAACGGGGAACCATTCTGCGTATTAGTCTGCTTTGACAGAATTGATGGAGAAGCTAACTACATGCCTCTTACTTTGGATTGGAAGCCACTGCCCAACTATAACAAGAACGGATGTTCGTATACTATCGCCAGACCAAAGAATCTTGATAGAATGGTTCGTATTGCCTCTGATTTGGCAAAAGGCATTGAACTGGTGCGTATAGATTTGTATGATACCGGAGAGCATATCTATTTTGGAGAGATGACTCTCACTCCTGCCGGTTGCATATTCCATACCTGGTCACAAGAATCGCTTGACGAAATGGGAGATTATTATTGGAAAACCAAAGCCACATTTGTACCACAAGCCAACTTCTAATATGCCCACACTCTTACAAATAAATATTACAGCCAACTGGGGCTCTCATGGCAAAATTGCTGAGGGAATAGGAAAGATAGCATTATCCAATGGATGGCGCAGCATCATCGCCTATGGACGATGGTATAACCCAAGCCAGTCAGAGCTCTATCAGATTGGCAGCATACGCGACGAACAAATACATGGGGTTACCTCACGCATCATGGATAACCATGGACTGATGTCACGCGGAGCCACTCGACGGCTCATCGACTATATAGAAACTGTCAATCCGGACATTATCCATCTTCACAACATTCATGGTTATTATCTCAATTATCCCATCCTTTTCGATTATTTGGCCAAAACAGGCAAACCCATAGTCTGGACACTGCACGACTGTTGGGCATATACAGGACATTGCGCACATTACATGTTTGCCAGATGCGACAAGTGGAAAACCCTATGCCAACATTGCCCACAGAAGGATACTTATCCTAAAAGCATCATCTTAGACCGCTCAAAACGAAACTATCTTTTGAAGAAACATTATTTTTGTTCTGTTCCCAACCTTACGCTCATAGCAGTAAGCCAATGGCTGCAAAACGATGTCAAGCAGTCTTTTCTCAAAGACCTGCCCTTGTATCATATCCACAACGGCATTGACACCAATACATTTTACATAGACAGAGATACAGACGGTATATATACTAAATACAACATTCCCCACGATAAGAAAATTGTTTTGGGTGTAGCCTCTAACTGGTTCCGCAAAGGATTTGAAGACTTCATCCAGCTGAGACACATGCTCGATGACGAATACACCATCGTGTTGGTGGGACTTACGGATAAGATGCTCAAGCAGTTGCCCACTGGTATCATCGGCATCAAGCGCACTCAGAATGTAGACGATATGCGTAAGTTGTATTCCATCGCCGATGTATATATGAACCTCACCTGGGAAGACAATTTCCCGACCACCAACTTAGAGGCTTTGGCATGTGGAACGCCAGTAATAACCTACGACACCGGTGGCAGCTCAGAATCCCTGACTCAACAGATTGGTAAGGTCATTGACCAAGGCGACATCTCCGCAGCACTGGATAGTATCCGATTATATAGCCACAATCCTGTTCCCGGAGAACTATGCAGACAACACATCGTAGATAATTTCAATTCCGAACAGAAATTTCATGATTATTTCAAACTCTACTGCAGTTTGTTGTCACATCACAAGTAAGCGAGAAATCACCACCTGCGATATTCAAATATTTTATACAACACCTTCAAGGACACCATAAAGATATTGGTGTAGACTCCATTTTCACGACAAGCCCTTACATCTTCGTTCAATAGCACTATCTTGCTATGAATATTACGGGTGCTTACACCTCCCGTACACATTGTGACGCAATCTACGGGGATATATTTTGCCCGAATATGCCATTTATGAAAAAGACGTACCATCATTTCATAGTCTGCGGCGATTCTATAATCCGTACTGTATCCTCCAGCCTGTTCATACCTCTTTCGCCGAAGATAAAATGATGGATGGGCTGGCATAAAGCCGAAACGCAACCAGACTGGGCTGAACTTACTTGAAGAATAATAGCGTATTATCTTGTCTGGATTAGAACGGCGTATGAAGTGAATATCACCATAGACAGCATCAGTGCTTTCAGAATCAAAAGCATCGCATATCCGTTCAACTACAGTTGACGACGTGTAGTAATCGTCCGAATTGAGAAAGCCGACAACATCACCCGTCGCCATGCTGATACCTTTATTCATGGCATCATAGATACCCTTGTCTGCTTCAGATTTCCACTTCATACGGCCGTCAAAAAGCGGTTCGTAATGTGAGATAATATCGAGAGTCATATCGGTAGAACCTCCATCAACTATAATGTATTCTATATCATTATAGCTTTGCTCCAATACCGATGTTATCGTTTTCTGTATAGTTTTCGCACTGTTGTATGCTACAGTGACAATACTTATTCTCATTGTTTTTATTGTCTCTTCATTTTATTGATAACTCAATAATCTGTTTTTTATTGCTTTTTTTTAGAGTTTACACAATAATTGTTGCCATTATGCGGTTATTCTTATAAAAAGACTATTAAATGGCTATTGATAGACTACTCGATATAGGTACATTTATTATCAGCATACTCTGCGGTTTCCTGTTTATACCGCTTACTCTCAACTTCTGCAAAGCTAAAGGGCTCTATGACATTCCCAACGGCCGCAAGTTGCACCACAACCTCATCCCCCGGCTTGGAGGAATTACCTTCATTCCAAGCATGGTGATAGCCGCCCTCGTGGCTATATCCACCTTGGACAGCGACCCTGCATTGGAGCAGCGCATACCGCTCAACCTGTGGACGATAATCTTCTTCTTCAGCCTGCTCATCATCTATGTCGTGGGCATCATCGACGACCTATTTGGCCTCAGTGCCCGCATTAAGTTTGTCGCCCAGATTGTCGCCGCCGCCTTGATGCCCCTTGCCGGTCTTACCATCAACAATCTGCATGGTTTCTGCGGCATCTACGAGATACCGGCTTTTATCGGCGCCCTGCTTACGGTCTTTGTCATCGTGTTTATCAGCAACGCCATCAATCTGATAGATGGTATCGACGGACTGGCTGCCAGCCTTTCACTTATTGCGCTGTTAGGACTCCTGTATGGCTATGACCAGCAGGGGCTCAACTCCTACTGCATCATCATAGCAGGCATGGCTGGAGTACTCATTCCCTATCTATATTTCAACTTGTTTGGCAAAGCCGAGAAAAACCGCAAGATATTCATGGGCGACAGCGGCAGCCTTACCCTGGGCTTCCTGCTCAGTTTCCTGGTCATCAAGTTTGTGATGGTCAATGGCCATGCCATGCCCGTCGATGCCCATCGTCTGCTGTTGGCTTATACACTACTTATTATCCCTGTATTCGATGTCGTCAGAGTTATCCTGCACCGCCTGCATCATCATTCTCCCCTATTTTCGGCTGACAAGAGCCACATCCATCACAAATTGATGCGCGCGGGATGCACCATGCACCAGGCTTTATGTGCTATACTGGCACTGGCACTGTTCTACATTCCGCTCAATCTATGGCTATTCCCCCTAATGGGCATCACGGGAGTGGTATTGATAGACATCACACTCTATACGGCGTATAATCTGGCACTCAATTACAGGATAAGCAAAAGGGAATAATATCTGTCGACGCTTATACTCAGGGAGCCTGTCCAAGTCATTATCGCACATGGGGTCATGACAACATTAAAAGCAAAGAGGCGACACACTGTACTTAACGAGTGTGTCGCCTCTTTGCTGTAATAGAGCCACGTATCAGAACTTCTTGAAATGCAGCCTTAGCCTGTCCGTCGCCAGCGTCATGCGCGAGGCAGTGAGCTGCTCGGCATTGTACTTCTCTTCCAGCGCATTGATGCCAAAGCGGGAAAGCCAACGGGCTTCGGTTACGGGATGGTCACCGCCATCTTCCGTATCTTGATGCCAGCCATAGTAGTAGGGCTGGGAAAGGGTGAGATGGCCGTCGCTGTGGACAAAACGCATAAAGTAGCAACTGTCGGGATGGTCGGCATCGCGCAGATAGAGCAGTTTGCCCTGCACTGCCCAGAACACACGGTCTCTGCTCATATCCTTCACGCCGCCCGTCTGCAACGTATCTACTCGTTCCAGGTGCCAATAGCCGGCGAGGGCGCCGTTGTGGTCGCGCTCCAGTTCACACGAGGCAACACCCATAGCCAGGGCTGTTGCCATCATTATAGATAGTATATGTCTTCTCATCATCTTCTTTTCTTAGTATTCTTTTCCAGCAGACCGCCCTTGCTCAGGGTAAACTGCACGCCAGCATTGTGGCCCAGTATCGAACCGAAGTCCATGGCGTAGCCACCACGCAGCTGCCAGTTGTGCTTCAGCCGGCAACCAGCCTCAACGAGAAAACTCACGTTGTGGCGCTTCTTGAGGTATGGCTGGTCATAG
This sequence comes from Prevotella sp. P4-51, assembly GCF_002251455.1. NCBI lineage: Bacteria > Pseudomonadati > Bacteroidota > Bacteroidia > Bacteroidales > Prevotellaceae > Prevotella > Prevotella sp. P4-51. The sequence goes on along the minus strand of NZ_NPJM01000069.1, from coordinate 31,987 downwards.
GTGCCCAGTCCGTCTTGCCAGGTGGCGAGCAGACGATAGTCTATCGTCCGCGTCACATTGCCATCGACGCCCAGGTGGAAAGCCATAAACCTATTGTTGGCTACATGGATGCGCCCGTTGTCATTGTAGATGGGCGAACGATAGAGCGGATTGCCCATTACCTGACCCCAGTGCTGCCAACCGGGATAGGTGCCGTGGTTGTAGTAGTCGTCGTTGCCGGCGATATGGTCGGGAATGTTCATGGTATGGTCGTGATAGAGAGGGCCACTCTGATACTTGGTATAGAGATACTCTACCACCACATTATGGAGCCAGCTGCAGTACTTGAGATTGAGTTCGGCACCGAGCATGATGTCCTTGAGGTCATACATATAGAAGCGGCGGTCCTTCTTCACCATATACTCGTCGCCCTCGCCATAGCCGTCGTAGTCGAGCATGAACATGCCCGAATGGTCTTCAAAGAAGTGGTCGGCGTAAAGCCCCAGCCGCCAGGTATCGGCGTTGTAGTTGATACGCATGAGCCAGCTGCCCAGCTGGTTGCCCTCGACATTGGCATACTCACCCTCGCCCACGTCGCCACCACCAGGGACAAAGGCATTCCAGAACGAGCGCAGTCCCGTCTTGCCCTTGATTAGTTTGATGTCATCGCTCCCTTCGGGCTTGTGGGTAGTACCGCCAAACTGGGCACCCATCTCGAGTCCCAGTTCCAATGACAGGGGATAGAGGTCTTCGTCCTTGCCTATACGCAGATAACCAGCCTTGCTGTGATAGAGCAGATGGTCGGTATAGTCGGTCTTACAATGAGTGAAATCATGCTGCCAGTTGTCATCGGTCATCATGCCATAGGCGATATGACCCTTGAGCTGCAGCCAGCCACCACCGAAGGGCAGCGTCCAATACTCGGGCAGCGCCACTCTCACCTGAGGAACGGGGCGCGCATTGATGCCCAGCGTCTGCGAACCACTGCTGAGCCGGTTGTTCTTGAGTTCCATGCCATACTCTTTGCTGCCCACGGTGAGCACACCATGCAACCAGCGCACCTCGGCGTAAGCCTGCTGCACGATGGGGTTGGTGCCATAATTGACACCACCCACGAGGTCAAGGCCATAGCCCACACCCCAGCGGCGGGCAGAGTCTGCCTGCAACGGGCGCACCACGCTGGCACGCAGATAGCCATTGCCGCGGTCCAGCGTGCTCAGACCATAACGGTTGGCATTGAGCCATAGCGGAGTCTTGCCCTTGGCATAGCCGCCCTGCATCTCCACCTGCCATGAGGCATCGCGAGAGAGGTCAAGACGACCTGCCTCGGCGCCGTCCTGCCAGACATACTGGGCATGGGCAGCCACAGGCAGCATCAGCGCCACTATAAGTCTTAGTATCTTCATCTGTGGATATTTTTTCACCTTATTATATATATAACGCACAGACCCGACATTTATTATAACCAACCCGAAAAAAGCCCATCTCCTCTCCCGCCCTGCTCCAGTCATCCCTGCGCCAGCCGCAGCCACCTCGGGGATAACGATACGGCATTGTAGGGATTTTCCTCCCCCTCTTTAGGGAAAAACCCTTTGTCACCTTGCTTTTTCTTTGTTTCTTTGCACCAGATAAAGTAAACAACTAAATCCTTACGATTATGAAAAAGTATATATTCACCCTGATGGCAATGATGACAATGGTCGTTTCAGCCAGCGCAATGAGTTACAGTCAGGCACGCGAGCAGGCTCTGTTCCTGACAGACAAGATGGCTTACGAGCTCAATCTCAACGACGCTCAGTATGAGGCTGCCTACGAGATAAACCTTGACTATCTGATGGGTATCAATACTTATGACGACCTCTACGGAGTCTATTGGACCCGTCGCAATATGGACCTGAGTTACATACTCCTCGACTGGCAGTACCGGGCTTTCTGCGCCGCCCACTACTTCTACCGCCCGCTCAGCTGGGACGGTTACTACTGGCACTTCGGCATCTACGCCCGCTACCCCCACCGTGACTATTACTACTTCGGTTGTCCCCACTTTGTCACCGTATATCGCGGCGGACACAGCTGGCACAACAACGGCAACCGCAGCTGGTATCGCGGACGCAGTTTTGCCGGACACATCAACCGTGACAACGGCAGGAGCTTCGGTATGCGCGACAGATTTGACCGCGGCGAATTCGGCAACGGCACTCGTTCCTTTGGCGGACGCAACAACAATTCTTCCAACATAAATCGTGAGAATGCCAACCGCAGCTTTGGCGGACGTGCCAACCAGCAGTCTGCCGGCGCTTCCAGCAGCAACCGCTCGTTTGGCAGCCGTGCCTCGCAGCAGAGCGACCCGATGTACAACCGCAACAGCAGCAGCTCTTCGTTTGGCGGACGAGCCAACCGGCAGTCTTCGGGCGTGAGCGGCAGCAACCGTACATTCGGCAGCCGAGCCGACGGAGGCGTGCGCAGCTCGACCCGCACCACCGTAGAGCGCCGCTCCAGCGACTACAACTCGCCCTCGTTCGGCGGACGCGCCAATAGCCAGCCCAGCCGCACTTTCTCTCCATCCACCTCGCAGCCCTCTCGCTCTTCGGGCAGCAGCTTCGGCGGACGCTCGGGCGGCAGCAGCAACAGCAGCTCATTCGGCGGTGGCAACCGCGGTGGCGGCAGCAGTCGTGCAGGAGGCTCCTTTGGCGGCAGCCACTCTTCAAGCAGCCGTTCTGGCGGTGGTTCATTCGGCGGTGGCCACAGATAATGACTTAGCGTTATTAGTAAAATAAGCCACTCTCTCCCCTGGGGTCAACACGGCACACGATGTCAGCCCCAGCGGGAGAGAGTTTTTGTTGGTGCCCACGCCGACCATCCGCAAGTTCGTGGAGAGGCCCTTCAGGATAATTGCAAGGCATGAAATGGTGATTTCAGTGTCTGCAACAATAATATCCAAGCGTGAAATCACCGTTTCAAACCCTGAAATCATCTTTAACGGCATCACCAGCGAGATGACATCCGACGCAGAAGGGATGACATTCACCACCGAAAAGATGACATCCGACTCGGAAGAGATGAAATTCGCTACCGGAAAGATGACATCCGAAATGAGCGAGATGATATCCGTCACCAGAGAGATGAAAACAGACGCAGAAGAGACGACGCCAACCTTCGCTGCCGTCACGACCATCACCACAAACCAAACAATAATAATTGCTAAAACTTATTAAGGTTTTATTAAATCAGACGCCATCGCCTTAGCGGCGTTCGTGATTGTGGCGGGATTATTGTATATTTGTATTCCACTAATCTGTGTTTGATTCATGATCATAACTATAATTGTTCTGATTGTAACTATAGCCATGTTTGTCTGGGGACGCGTACGTGGCGATGTCGTAGCCCTGTCGGCCCTGATGGTACTTACCGCTACCGGAGTTCTTAACACCAGCGAAGCATTAAGCGGTTTTTCTTCTCCCATAGTCATTATGATGGCCGGCCTCTTCGTCGTGGGCGGCGCCATCCTGCAGACGGGTCTTGCCCAGTCGGCAGGCAACAGCATATCGCGCATGGCCAAGGGCAACGAGACGCGCGCCTTCATCTATGTGGTCCTCGCCACCTCGTTCATCGGCGCCTTTGTGAGCAACACCGGCACCGTGGCCATCATGATGCCCATCATCATGAGCATGGCAGCCAGTTCGGGCATACGCTCTTCGCGTCTGCTCATGCCGGTGGCCTTTGCGGGCAGCCTCGGCGGCATGCTCACCCTGATAGGTACGCCTCCCAACCTCGTAATCAGCGAGACCCTCGAAGAGCATGGCTTCGCACCGCTCGGATTCTTCACCTTCCTCCCCATCGGTCTGATAGTGATAGCCTTGGGCATAGCCGTGCTGCTGCCCATGAGTCTGCTGCTCATCAAGAAGAAGGGCAAGCACCACAAGGGAACTGCCGGCAAGACGCTCAACGACCTCGCCGAGCAGTACCAGCTGCACGACAACCTGTACAAGTTGCGTGTGGGCTACAAGAACAATGGGCTCGCAGGCATGTGTGTGCAGCAGCTCGACCTGCAGAACAGGTATGGACTCACCATACTCGAGATACGCAACGAGAAGAAGAAGGCTCTCGGCATGGACATACGCCAGAGTATGGCGTGGGCAGACACCGTCATCGCCCAGGGCGACATACTCTACCTCTATGGCGACAAGGATGCCATGGAGCGGTTTGCCAGCGACTATCACCTGATAAGGATGAAGACCACCCGACTGGACTTCTACGACATCGGCATCTCCGAAATCATCGTTCTGCCCACCTCGCGGCTCACCGGAGTGCGCATACGCGACTCCCGACTGCGCGAAGACTATTCGGTAAACATCCTCAGCATACGCCGCGACGAAAACTATATCAAGGAAGAGCTGAGCGACCACCGTCTGCGCAATGGCGACATACTGCTCGTGCAAGGCCAGTGGGACAAGATTATGCAGATGAACCACGAGAACGAGAACTGGGTGGTGCTGGGACGCCCCGACAAGCAGATGGAGAAGGTGTCGCTCGACTTCAAGGCACCCGTGGCGGCAGCCATCATGCTGCTGATGATACTGGTCATGGTGTTCGACTTCATCCCCGTGATCCCCGTCATCGCCGTGGTCATGGCTGGACTGCTCATGGTCTTCTCGGGCTGTTTCCGCAGCGTCGACGCCGCCTACAAGACCATCAACTGGGAGAGCATCATCCTGATAGCCGCCATGATGCCCATGTCGATAGCACTGGAGAAGACGGGCGTGTCGAGTATCGTGTCAGAAAATCTGGTGAGCAGCCTGGGCGCCATCGGGCCTTACGCCCTGCTGGCAGGCATCTACTTCACCACATCGCTCATGACCATGTTTATCAGCAATACCGCCACGGCGGTGCTCATGGCACCCATAGCCATGGCTGCCGCTACCCAGACCGGCGTGAGCCCCTACTCCTTCATGTTTGCCGTGACGCTGGGCGCGAGCATGTGCTTTGCCTCGCCGTTCTCCACACCGCCCAACGCGCTGGTGATGAAGGCGGGCCGCTACACCTTCATGGACTACGTGTGGGTGGGTCTGCCTCTGCAGATTATCATAGGCATCGTGATGACCTTCATACTGCCCCTGCTCTTCCCCTTTGCTTGACGCTGTGCTCATCAGAGCCACAATATTGACCGAGGTCGTATTTTTTAGCCGCGAAAATTTGCTTAATTCGGCGAAAAATACGACCTTTACATATTGTTAATATATAAGAAACAGAAATGATGAGAAACCAGATAGACTGTTTTGTAGCCATTGCTTCGGCTGGCGACGCCGAGGCGACGATAGAGACCCTCTCACGGAGCGTCTCGGTAAGAGACATCACCCTGATGATAGAGCCGCAGACAGCACAGGCATACCCCCAAGCACAAGTAATCGAAACAGAGTCGCTCACGTCGACAGCCACGCTGGCAGAGATAGCCCGCCGTGCCACGGCACCCTACGTGCTGCTCACGCTCAAGGCCCAGCCCATCCTATGGGGCGACCACGCCATAGAGCGCATGGTGGAGACGGCTGCCGACACCGGCGCGGGCATGGTCTATGCCGACAGCCGCATGGCCACCGCCGACGGCAAACTGGTGGCACACCCCGCGATAGACTATCAGAAGGGTGCGCTGCGCGACGACTTCGACTTCGGACCGGCTGTGCTTGTGAGCACGGCGCTGCTCAAGGGCTATATGGCCCAGCAGCCCGCCGCCCCCGACTACCGATGGGCTGCGTGGTACGACCTGCGCCTCTACATCTCGCGCCAAGCCGCCATCACCCACCTCAACGAGTATCTCTACACCCAGCAGCAGACCGACAGCCGCGCCAGCGGTGTGCGCCAGTTTGACTATGTAGACCCGCGCAACCGCGACCGCCAGATAGAGATGGAGGATGCAGCCACCCGGCATCTCGAAGCTGTGGGCGCGATAGTAGACACCCATCGCTACGAGCCTGTAGACCTGGACGAGCAGGACTTCGACGTCGAAGCCTCGGTGGTCATCCCCGTCTACAACCGCTGTCGCACCATTGCCGACGCCGTGGGGTCGGCTCTGGCCCAGCAGACACGGTTTGACTACAACGTCATCGTGGTCGACAACCACTCTACCGACGGCACCACCGAGATACTGAATGACCTGGCGCGCAGCGACCACAGACTGATACACCTCATCCCCGAACGCGACGACCTGGGCATCGGCGGATGCTGGAACGCCGCCGTCAACGACAGCCGCTGCGGCCGCTTCGCCGTGCAGTTGGACAGCGACGACCTCTATGCCTCGCCCTCCACGCTGCAGCGCGTGGTCGACGAGTTCCGCCAGCAACCTGCCGCCATGGTCATCGGCGCCTACCGCATGTGCGACTTTGCCCTCAACACCCTGCCACCGGGCATCATAGACCACCGGGAATGGACAGACCACAACGGACCCAACAATGCGCTGCGCATCAATGGGCTCGGGGCGCCTCGCGCCTTCTTCACCCCAGTGGTCAGAGAGATACGCTTCCCCAACACCAGTTATGGCGAGGACTATGCTATGGGTCTGGCCATCAGCCGCCGCTACCGCATAGGCCGCATCTACGACGAGCTCTATCTCTGCCGCCGTTGGGAGGGCAACTCAGACGCCGCCCTCAGCATAGAACGCCAGAATGCCAACAATCTCTATAAAGACCGGCTGCGCACCATCGAGCTCGAAGCCCGCCAGCAGCTGAACAGCCAGCCCGAGGGCAACTGCCGCGAGCTCAACCGCTTCATTGACCGCCAGCTGGAGCTCTGGAGCGACGCCCGCCAGCGCTTCCGCGACCTCAACAATGTAGAGCAGCGCAACCTCTGTAGCGGCGACACGCTGCTGCAGGTGCAGTTCAACCCTGCCCGCATGGTCTCTACCGGTGCGTGTATCGATGCCCGCAGCATAGCCCATCGGCCCTGCTTCCTCTGCGCCGACAACCGTCCGCAGGAGCAAATGGCCAAACGCCTGGACAACGACTTCACGCTGCTGGTCAACCCCTTCCCCATTCTGCCCGTCCACTTTACCATCCCCCTCAACCGCCACAACCCGCAGCGCATACGCACGTGTTATGGCGAGATATTCCGCATGGTAGAGCGTTATCCCGAACTCACCGTATTCTACAACGGCCCCCACTGTGGAGCTTCTGCCCCCGACCACGCTCATCTGCAAGCCGTATGCTCTGGCCGTCTGCCGCTGCAGAACGACTGGGCACGGCTGGCCAACAGCAGAGAGATGGTGTATGAATACGACAACGACAACCATATCTATGCCGTGGGCGGATATGTGGTGCCGCTGCTGGCCATCGTCAGCACCGACGCCACCGCCGACAAGGCTCTCTTTGACCGTATCTACAAGGCTATGCCTCTCCACAAGGATAGCGGCGAGCCCATGATGAACGTCATCTCATGGCAGCAGGACGAGAGCCACGTCACTGTCGTCATTCCTCGCGCCAAGCATCGTCCCGACTGCTACACGGCCGAGGGCGACGCCCAGTATCTGGTCAGCCCGGGAGCTATAGACATGGCCGGCCTCATCATCACCCCACGCCAGACAGACTTTGACCGTATCGACGCCGACAGAGCAGCTGCCATCCTCCGCGAGTGTGGTGTCGGAGCTGAGCAATTCGGACGCATCACCGCCCGCCTCACTGCCGCCGCCGAGGCAGCTGCCGAGCCCGAAGCCACAGCCGAACCCATGGTGTCGGTAGGCATCGTGAGCGCCAAGCGCATCTGCTTCGACCTCAACCGCCCTTATATGGCCAAGGGCCAGCAGATTGAGGGCCGACAGGAAGTGGAGTTCGCCGAGGGCGGCATCAGTTGGAACGGCAACCTGTACAGCCAACTTACCTTCCATCCACAGCATGAGGATGCGTCGTTTGCCCTCAGCGACGTGACCATCGGCGTCAACTTCCACTGGGAGCGCACCGAGACGCAGGTGTTTGCCGGCACGCTGAGACTGGTGGTCGAGGAAGACAAGATATGTGCCATCAACGAACTGCCCGTGGAACGCTACTTGGAGAGCGTCATATCGAGCGAGATGAGCGCCACATCCAATATCGAACTGCTGAAAGCCCACGCGGTGATATCGCGCTCTTGGCTGCTCGCGCAGATGCACAAGCGACAGCAGATGGACGGCAAGAGCGGTTCGGGATTCTTCTCCTTCACCAAGACCGATGATGAACTCACCCGCTGGTATGACCGCGAAGACCACACCATCTTTGACGTGTGTGCCGACGACCACTGCCAGCGCTACCAGGGCATCACCCGCGAGACCAGCGACAAGGCCCGACAGGCTGTGGCTGCCACCGGCGGACAGATACTGCAACACGACGGCGAGATATGCGATGCCCGCTTCTCCAAGTGTTGTGGCGGCATCACCGAACGCTACCGTTACTGCTGGGAGGATATAGACAAACCTTATCTCATGGCGGTGCGCGACAATGCCGAGGGCGTGGAGACCGACGCTGTAGAGCCAGACCTGACCATAGAGGCCAACGCCGAGGCATGGATAAGGCAAAGCCCAGACGCATTCTGCAACACCACCGACGCCACCATACTCTCTCAAGTGCTCAACGACTATGACCAGGAGACCAAAGACTTCTACCGCTGGCGCGTGAGCTACTCTCAACAGGAGCTGAAGACACTCATAGCCAACCGTCTGAAGATGGATATGGGCGACATCGTGGCGCTCGAGCCTCTGGAGCGTGGCGCCAGCGGACGCATCTCGCGTCTGCGCATCGTGGGCACCAAGCGCCAGTACATCATCGGCAAGGAACTCGAGATACGCCGTACGCTCAGCGAGAGCCACCTCTACAGTTCGGCCTTTGTGGTTGAACCCCACGGCGACATTGATGGTGTGCCCGAGCGCTTCGACATCCTCGGCGCAGGCTGGGGTCATGGCGTCGGCCTCTGCCAGATAGGCGCCGCCGTCATGAGCGAACAGGGCTACAGTTATGACAAGATACTGCTCCACTACTATCGTGGTGCCGAAATCAAAAAGATATACTAAAACACTGGATATGAACAATAGCAAATCGCCATGGAGCTGGGTGCCTTCGCTGTACTTTGCCGAAGGACTGCCCAATGTGGCCGTGATGGCCATCTCTGTCATCATGTACAAGCAGATGGGGTTGAGCAATGCCGAGATAACCTTCTACACCAGTTGGCTGTATCTCCCGTGGATGCTCAAACCTCTATGGAGCCCGTTTGTAGACCTGGTAAAAACCAAGCGATGGTGGATAATCACCATGCAGTTGCTGGTGGGCGCAGCCTTTGGCGGCGTGGCATTCACCATCCCTACCGACTTCTGGCTGCAGGGCACCCTGTTCTTCTTCTGGGTGATGGCCTTCACGAGCGCCACCCACGACATCGCCGCCGACGGATTCTACATGCTCGAACTGACGCCCAACGACCAGGCATTCTATGTGGGCATACGCTCCACGTTCTACCGCCTGGCCACCATCTTCGGCCAGGGTGTGCTGGTGATGGTAGCCGGCAATCTGCAGGTAATCTACCGCAACAGCATCCCCTTCTCGTGGAGTCTGATGTTCTATGGCGTCACCGGCTTGTTTATCGGCCTGTGGCTGTGGCATGGCTATGTGCTGCCCAGGCCCAAGGCGGACAAGGCACACACCGCCAATACGCCGCAGCAGATTATGGGCGAGTTGGCGCACACCATCAGGACATTCTTCTGCAAGAAGCAGGTGGTGACAGGCATACTCTTCATGCTCTTCTATCGCATGCCCGAAGGTCTGCTGGCCAAGGTGGCTGCACTCTTCCTGGTAGACAACGAGAGCAATGGCGGCTTGGGACTCTCGCCGCAGGAGTATGGACTGGTGCAGGGCACGGTGGGCGTGATAGGACTCACCTTGGGAGGCATACTCGGCGGATTGTGCGTGAGCCGGGACGGCTTGAAGCGCTGGTTGTGGCCCATGGTACTCGCCATCACGCTGCCCGACCTGGTATATATCTACATGAGCTACGTGCTGCCCAACCTTGCCATCGTCAACGTATGCGTGTTTGTCGAGCAGTTTGGCTATGGATTTGGCTTCACGGCCTACATGATGTACCTCATCTACTACAGCCGTGGCGAGTTCAAGACCAGCCACTACGCGCTGTGCACCACCTTCATGTCGCTGTCGATGATGCTTCCCGGTTTCTTCGCTGGAGCCTTGCAGGAGGCTGTGGGCTACCGCATGTTCTTCATCATCGTGGTGATAAGCTGCGTGGTGACCTATATCGTCACCGCCATGCTCAAGATAGACCCCAACTTCGGCATCAAGGGCTATAACGACGAAGCCGAAGCCACCGACGAGCAAGACGACTATCAGGAATAGACCCATCACCACCACCAATGGCAAAGGCGCCGACCCTCGCAAGAGAGTCGGCGCCTTTGTTATGGGACAGCTGGTGTCAACGGTCGATATATCTACGGGTGATGTCGCCATACTCGTCGATGCGGCGGTCGCGCAGGAAGGGCCACCAGCGACGCACCTGCTCGCTATGACCAAGGTCGAGGTCTACGATGCGGCGCTCTTCACCGTCGGCAGAAGCGCGATAGAGCAGCTCGCCCTGGGGGCCAGCCACGAAGGTAGAGCCCCAGAACTCTATGCCCGGAGTCTGTCCGCTGGGGTCGGGCTCGAAGCCCACGCGGTTGACCGCCACCACAGGCAGTCCGTTGGCCACTGCATGGCCGCGCTGTACGGTGGTCCACGCCTCGCGCTGACGTTGCTGCTCGTCGGCAGAGTCGCTGGCTGCATAGCCTATAGCCGTAGGATAGATGAGCAGCTCGGCACCCTGGAGCGCCATAAGCCGTGCTCCCTCCGGATACCACTGGTCCCAGCACACCATAACGCCCAACCGGCCCACCGAGGTGTCAATGGGGCGGAAGCCCAGGTCGCCGGGGGTGAAATAGAACTTCTCATAATAAGCCGGGTCGTCGGGGATATGCATCTTGCGATAGGTTCCGGCTATCGAGCCGTCGCGCTCTATCACCACGGCGGTGTTGTGATAGAGTCCAGGGGCACGGCGCTCAAAGAGCGAGGTGACGATGACCACGCCGAGTTCGCGTGCCAGCTGGCCGAAATACTCGGTAGACGGGCCGGGGATGGGTTCGGCCAGGTCAAAGTTGTCTACATCCTCTACCTGACAGAAGTAGAGTGAGTTGTGGAGTTCCTGAAGTACCACGAGTTGGGCACCGTCGGCAGCCAGAGCCCTGACGCCCTCGGCCAGGCGGCGTTTGTTGTCGGCTATGTCACTGGTGTTGTGCTGTTGCAGCACTCCTACTTTCAGTTCTTTCATATCTATCTGTGTTATATTTCTTCTGGGATGATGGGTGATGACGCTTATCGGCAGAGCACGCCCGCGGGCAGTTGCATGGTGAGGCAGTGGATGGAGCCGTGCTGGCGGATGATGACACGGCTGTCGATGCCGATGAGTTCGTGATCGGGGAAAGCCTGGTGCAGAGCCTCGGCAGCCGCCTGGTCATTGTGGGGCTGGTCGTAGGTGGGGTAAATCACGGCGCCGTTGACGATGAGGAAGTTGGCATAGGTAGCCGGAAGCCGCTCGTCGTCGTATCTGATTTCGTCGACCATAGGCAGGGCGATGAGACGGTAAGGGCGCCCGTCGTCGGTGCGCAGTGCCTGGAGCTCGCGTTCCATGGCGCAGAAGTCGGCATAATGCTCGTCGGCCTGGTCGCTACACTTAATATATAATAAGGTATCGTGGAGAGCCACGCGCACCGTGGTGTCGATGTGGCCGTCGGTGTCGTCGCCCACCAGATTGCCGTGATTGATCCACACCACGCGTCGGGCGCGAAGCCTACGCCGCAGCTCAGCGTCTATCTCCTCGCGGGAGAGGGGCTGGTTGCGGTGAGGAGCCAGCAGACACTGGCTGGTGGTAAACACGGTGCCCCGGCCGTCGCTCTCGATGCTACCGCCCTCGAGCACCATGTCGTCATGGTCTTCACGGCTGCCGTGGAGCAGGCCCTGCTCGCAGAGGTGGCGGGTGATGGCATTGTCGTGCTGCCAGCCGAACTTCTCGCCCCAGCCGTTGAAGCGGAAGTCGAGCAGCACGGGCTCGTCGCCGCCCATGAGGGTGATGGCGCCATGGTCGCGCGCCCAGGTGTCGTCGGTGTCGCAGCAGGCAAAGACCACGCGGGCCATGCGGGCACGACCGAGACGGGCCTCAAGAAGCTCGCGCACATATTCAACCTCGGGCGAGACCACCAGCAGCGCCTCGTGGCGGGTGATGGCGTCGGCAAGTTGGAGATAGGTCTCGGTAATCTCGTCGAGATAGGGAGCCCAGTCGGTACCGGCGTGGGGCCAGGTAAGCTGCACCCCGCTCTGCACTGCCCATTCGGCAGGCAAGTATAGTCTGTCGTTGTTCATCGGTGTACGTAGAATTATGTCTGTCAGGGCAGTCTGCCTGCACCTCGCCCTCGCCGACTTGCCCGTCGGTCATGGCGCGGTGGGCGCTACCCTATGCAAAGGTACTGCAAACCATAGACAATACAAAGAAAGCGCGATGGTTTTTTAGGTCGAAATGGCAACCACCGCATCTGGCGACAGCAAAAAAATGTCGGCACAGACACAATTTCCCTGCAAAATGATTGGCAGTTCGATGGTTTATATCTACCTTTGTCTCACCAATATACAAAGAAAGGACAGACATGGACAACGACAACAAGCCGACAAAATTCTGCTATCCATATCCGCATGCGGCAATCACTGCCGACTGCATCGTCTTCGGCTACGACCCCAACAAGACGCTACGCGTGCTGCTCGTCAAGCGGCGCAACGAACCCTACAAGGACTGCTGGGCGTTTCCCGGCGGCTTTATGGAGATAGACGAAGACCTGAAGACCTGCGCCCGGCGCGAGGTGATGGAAGAGACGGGCATGGCGTTGGGCGAGGTGTTCCAATTCCGCAGCTACAGTGCCGTAGACCGCGACCCACGAGAGCGCGTCATCACCGTAGTGCACTTCGCCTTTGAGGCCCTCGCCGAGGTCAAGGGCAGCGACGATGCCGCAGAGGCACAGTGGTTTGACATTGACAACCTGCCAGTGCTCGCCTTCGACCACAGGACCATCATCCACGAGCTCTTTGAGTTCCTGGAGGATGTGATATACAACGACCTGTTCTTCAAGTATTCGCCCGAAGGCATACCGATGGACGCACTAAGCAAACTGACCACAGACATACTGCATCTGAAAGAACTGGAGCATCCGCCCATTGACGACGACACGTTGTAGGACAGCCCCGGCACCCCATAGAACCAACAGAAGACAACCATGATTATCGAAGAAATCGTAAAATATAATGAAGAGTTTGTAGCCCGACGCGGTTACGAACAGTATGTTACCAGCAAATACCCCGACAAGAAGCTGGCAATACTCTCGTGTATGGATACACGACTCACCGAACTGCTCCCGGCAGCACTGGGACTGAAAAACGGTGACGCAAAAATCATCAAGAACGCCGGCGGACTGGTCATCAGCCCCTTCGACTCTGCCATGCGCAGTCTGCTGGTGGCCATCTACGAACTGGGGGTAGAGGAAATCATGGTGGTGGCCCACTCCAACTGCGGCGCCTGCCACATGAACGGTGCCGAGATGAAACGACTGATGCTGGAGCGCGGCATACACCAGGACGTGATAGACACCATCGCGCTCTGCGGCATAGACCTCGACCACTGGCTTGAGGGCTTTCACGACACCGAGGACTCGGTGAGAAATACCATCAACACCATAAGCCACCACCCGCTGGTGCCGCGCGACGTCAATCTCCATGGATATATCATCGACTCGGTGACAGGCAAGCTCACCGAGGTCAAATGACAGAAAGACAGCCCGCAAGATGATAGAACTCAAGAATGTAGACATACACTGCGACGACGGCACAGACATCAGGCAGGCGTCGGCAGTGGTGGCCAACGGCCGCTCGCTGCTGGTCTATGGCCGCGATGCCGCCACACGCCACTGTCTGGCGGAGGCGCTGCTGGGGCTCAGACCCGTGGCTGGGGGCTATCTCACCTACGACGGCGAGGTGCTCACTCCGGCTGCCTCGCGCTATATGCGACGGCAGATAGGCTACGTACCCGCACTGCCGCCACAGCCCCAGTACTCGCTGCGACAGATGGCCGACTCGCTGCTGCGGCTCGACATCCATCGCGAATACCGGAAGGACAGCAACCAGCTGATAGACATCTGGATGGCGGCTGGAATAAGCGAGCAGCACATCGACGCGCCCTGCGAGACAATCGCCGCAACAGAGGTGACGACGGGCATGCTCTGCCTGGCCCACTGGCTGCGCAAGCAGGTGGTGATAGCCGAAGAGGTGGCCGACGAGGCGACGGCTGAGCGGCTGAGGGAGATGGCAGCCGAAGACTCGGTCGTCATAGCCACGACAGCCAACAGCGCGTTGGCAGATTATTTTGACAACCATATCAATCTGGAGGAACTACAATGATAGAGACCATACATCTCTCCTTTGGCAACCTGATTATAGGTGCCCTGTTTTTCATCATACCTCTATATGCGCTCTACGCCTTCAAGGTAGAGATATGGAGGCGCACGCTCAAGGCGCTGGCCACGATGGCTGTGGCGCTGACCCTCGGCGCACTGCTCACTGTGCTGGCCGTCCGGGCTGGCCACATCGGCGTGACGCTGCTGTGCGCGCTGGTGCTGCTGGCTGCCACCGCCTGGTACATGCGCATCAAGGCACGCATACGACAGGCCAACTACATAGTGCCCATCATGCTGGGGCTGACGCTCACCATACTGCCTCTCTCGCTGATATTCGTCTATCTGGTGCTGGGCATGAACCCGCTGGCGCCGCATCTGCTGCTGCCCGTCGTGGCCATCACCACGGGAGCGGTGGCTGAGTCGAACGTCAAGGCGATGGGCGCATACTATGACGGACTGCACCACCACGCCCGACTCTACTACTATCTCACCGCCAATGGTGCCACCCATCGCGAAGCCACCAACTATCTGGCCCGACGCTCGATGAAGCGGTCGCTCATACCGCTGTTGCAGCGCATGGGTATCATGGGGATGGGCACCGCGCCGGTGATGATGTGGGCCATGACCATGAGCGGCACAGACATCATGAGCGCGCTCGTGATACAGCTGCTGTTTACGGGACTGCTCATCTCGGCAGCCACAGGCCAGCTGGCGCTCACCCTCGTGCTGGCGCGCAGATACGCTTTTGACGCATACGACAAAATCAACGCCAGAGGATGAAGAGGATTTTCTGCCCACTGATAGCGCTGCTGTTGCTGGCTGGATGCAATCTGTCCAGAGACCACAAGCGACTGACAGGACGGCTGATGGACGACGCGCCACAGCAACAGACCGAGGTCGAAGACACGGGCGCGCTGCTGCCGGCGCCACTCAACGACAGGCCCGAGCAGATACTGCACCGTGCGGGGTACACTGCCTCGTACAATCATGAACTGAGGCTGCCCAACTGGGTGGCTTGGCATCTCACAGCCGACCACACCAACGGCCCCTTCAAGCGCAAGGGACGCGCCTTCACCGAAGATGAAGAGGTGGAAGAGCCGCGTGCCAACACCTATGACTACCAGCGCTCGGGATATGACCGCGGACACATGTGTCCCTCGGCCGACAACCGATGGAGCGAGCAGGCCCAGGCCGACTGTTTCCTGCTGACCAACATCTGCCAACAGCTCCATGCGCTCAACGACGGCGACTGGCGCATACTGGAGGAGCAGTGTCGCGACTGGGCTGATGACTGGGGCGACCTGTACATCGTGTGCGGACCCGTACTGACCAGACAGCGCCACAAGCGGATAGGCAATAACAAGGTGACAGTGCCCGAAGCCTTCTTCAAGGTCATCGTATGTCTGCGGGGAGAGCCACGCGGCATAGGCTTCATCTATCGCAACGACGCCCGCCGACGGCTCCAGACGCAGTATGTCAACTCGATAGACGAGGTGGAACGCATCACGGGCATAGACTTCTTTGCCTCGCTGCCCGACCAGATAGAGGACAAGGTGGAAAGCCAGGCTCGGCTGGAAGACTGGACCCAACGCGCCAACTGACGCCACTGTCTCTGGCAGCAGAAAGGGGGAAAAGAGGACCGGCGAGGGCATAAATGCCGGAAAGGCAAGAGCGAAAGCAATCGCAGAGGAATATGATAAAAATGACAAGCATGCACATTTTTATCATATTCCTGCTTTTTATGTGGCTAAAAATGACAGATAGGTTCACGCGCATGAAGGTTTTCTTGCTGAGAAGCGGCTTTATGAGTAAATTTGTAATCATCAAACAATGAGAGCCGACATTCATGCGATGGCGGAACAAAGACTGACTCCACGCCGTACTGACTACTGCGGGCGGAGATAAAGGGAAAGAACCAGAGACTGACATTGACAAACACTAAAAAACAACTCAAAAGTATGTACGACCAACTGGATAATCTGAATATCACGATTGACAAGTCTGTCAAGAGCATTACAAGAGCGGCATGTATGTATCTGTCGCTGGCCATCGAATATGGCATATTGCTCACCGAGAACCCAACGGCACGCATCGTAATCTACGACAACCACATCGACTTCGGCGTGAGCATGAACCCCATGATGGATATGATAAACGGCGCCCTGCTGCCCCACTTCTACAAGGAGAACAACCGGGTGGTGTACCGCTTCATCGGCGATGCCAACTGCGAGGTGAATGACCAGGTCATCGACTACGTGGGCAATGACTGCATCGAAGCCAATGAAGAAAGCCACGTGTTTCAGCAGATGTACACCAAATTCGGCATAAACTAATCGGAACGGAGGACATCTCCAGGAAGCCGGAAGCCACTTACACACAGATTATTACCATCACTGCCGGCTCGTATCATAAGAAACGCGAGCTCGTATCAAATGTCACGAGGGCTCGTATCTTACGACACGAGCCCTCGTAATTATTGTTACGAACCAGCCAACACGGCAAGCAGACCGGCAGAAGCGGCTAACAACGGCACTGCAGGCCATCAGAGCGACCGGCAGAGCGGCATGGCGCCGCCACGGTCAGAGCATCAGCACCCGCATCTCGGCATTGGTCATCTTCATAATCTGGCTCATGGGGCGCTGATGATACACGCTCTGTATGGCCTTGTTGATGATACCGTGGCCCACAGCCACCACCACCTGGTCGGGATAAGTGACCCGCACCCAGGTGAGGAAGTTGCGGGCACGGGCGAGCAACCGCTCTGCCGACTCGACATTGGCGGGCCACTCGCGGTCGGCAAGCGAGGGGATGTACTCGCCGGTGAAGTCGCCCCAGTCGCGCTCGCGCAGCAGCGGGGTCTCCACCATAGGCACCTGGCGCCCCTGGGCGAGGATGCGGCAGGTCTGGATGGAGCGGTAGAGGTCGCTGGAGACGAAGGCGTCGATGTGGATGTCGCTGAGCTTGTCGCGCAGCGCCTCAGCCTGGCTGATGCCGGTGGCATTGAGCTCGCCCTGGGTCTGCCCCTGCATGATTTGGCGGGCATTGTCGACGGTTTCGCCGTGGCGTACAAGATATAATGTTGTCATAGTCATAATATAATTTGTGGTCAAAATAATTGCATGACCCAATGATTGTTTGTACTTTTGCAGCAGAAAACGATAATTGCTACAAATTAATGAAAAATCTGCTAAGTTCGCAGTTCCGTGCGCTCGTCGCCATCATCGTGGGTCTGCTGCTCATCACGTTTCACGAAGAGACGGTAAGATGGATAACCATACTGATAGGCGTGATGTTCTTCCTGTCTGGCGTGTTCTCGGTGACAACCTACTACGCCTACCGCAAACCCGAAAAGGGCATGATTATGTATGATACCGACGGCAACCGACTCAACCTCTACCGCCCCGTATTCCCCGTCGTAGGGTTGGGCAGCATGGCGCTGGGAGTGATACTGGCGCTGATGCCCACCACATTCATTACAGGCATCACCTATATCTTCGCCCTCATCCTGATTATGGCTGCAGCCAACCAGTTTATCGGTCTGGCCCACATACGGCAGATTGTGCGCATAGGGCTGTTCTACTGGGTGGTGCCCTCGGTGGTGATGCTCATAGGTCTGACCGCGCTGATACGGCCCGAATGGATAGCCTCGGCACCGCTCATCATCATAGGTTGGGCGATGGTGGTCTACGGCGTGAGCGAGTCGGTCAACACGCTCAAGGCCCACGCCGCCCGGCGCGCCTACAAGCAGATGATGGACCGCAGAAACTCCGACAGCGCCGACGCGCCAGCCGATAACGCTGAGTGACACGCCGACGCTGTCGTAAGCAAGCGTCATCGCAGGGAGTGGAACGCATCAGCGCTCTACGATACCCTGGATATAGTCGCAGATGATGCCGATGCCCTTGGCGTTCTCTCCCCCCTGTGGGATGATGATGTCGGCAAAGCGCTTGGTAGGCTCGATAAACTGCTCGTGCATGGGCTTGAGCACCGAGAGATAGCGGTCGACAACCATGGACACGGTACGGCCGCGGTCGATGGTGTCGCGCTGGATGTTGCGGATGAGTCGCTCGTCGGGGTCGGCATCGACAAATATCTTGAGGTCCATCATGTCGCGCAACTTCTTGTTGATGAGCGTCATGATACCCTCGATGATGATTACCTTCTTGGGCTCGACATGGATGGTCTCTGGCAGACGGTTGCAGATGATGTAGGAGTAGGTGGGCTGCTCTACGGCACGGCCATGGCGCAGCTCGTTGACATGGTTGATGAGCAGCTTCCAGTCGAAAGCATCGGGGTGGTCAAAGTTGATGGCATGGCGCTCTTCATCGGTCATGCCTTTGTTTTCATTATAATACGAATCGAGCGGCACCACAGCCACATAATGGGGCGGCAGAGCCTCAACGATTTTCTTCACTACAGTGGTCTTGCCCGAGCCTGTTCCGCCGGCAATACCGATAATGGTTACTTCGCTATTCATTATTGTTTGTTTTACAAGGGGTAAGACCATCGCCAGCCCAAAGGTCGCGGCAACGCCCCACCCCATCATTTTCTTATTCTGTATCAGCACGGGCCGCTGCGACGTCATCGCCAAACAGCTCGTCGAACATGCGGCTGTAATACTCGGTCTTCAGCTCCACCTTCATGGGATAGGCCCTACTGCTGCTGGGCTGCCGGTAGAGCATCAGTTCGCGCCCGGCATAGCTGAAGGGCACCGACTGGCCCATGGCGGGCGGGGCGGTGATGTGGAAGTGGGAGGAAAAGACCTGGGTGGCAAGCTGCCCTGCCGTGAGCACAGCCCGACACTGGGGCAGAGCGTCGAGGAGCGCATCGAGGTCGGCTGGCTCTACGATGTCAAGGTCCTTGTCGGAGGCAGTGCCCTTGGTGCGTCTCACCCGGACAGCCGTATCGTAGATGGCCACACCGAGGGAGGACAGGAAGGTCTGCAACTCGGTCAGGCGGAAGGTGTGCCTGGCCTCATCGACAAAGTGCATCTTGTCGCCAAAGAAATGGAGACCGAAAATGCGCCACATATCGTTGGTGTAATTGGGATAATACCAATCCATACACCAACGACGGGGCGCAGGGGGGAATGTGCCAAGCATCAGCAAGCGTGCATTGGCAGGGAGAAAAGGTTGAAAAGGATGTGTCTCGACATCCATAATTTACTTCTGCTTGGAGAGATACACCACAACGGGCAAGTGGTCTGAATAGCCATCAAGCCATACGCCTCCAGCGGTGGTTCGCTTGGGAGCGCCCTTATACTTGCCGGTGCTCTGGAAGAGATAGTCGCGGCGGAAGATTTGGGCCTTGCGGTACTTGAGCATGCCGGCGTCGGGGTCGTTGGCATCCTTGGGCATGAGCAGATTGGGGGTCATGATAATCTGGTCGAAGAGATTCCACGAGCCACCATAGAAGAGGGTGCCTTTACCCTGCTTGTGGATATTAATCCATGGGCTGTACATCTCGCCAGGTCCCACCTTGTCCTTGTCGGCTCGGGCACCCAGACCGTCGACCATACTCTTGTCGAAGGGGTCGTCGTTCATATCGCCCATGATAAAGAACTTGTAGGCGGGATTCTCGCGGAGCAGCGAGTCCTTGATGACGCGCATCTGGCGGGCTCCGAGCTCACGATAGTAAGAGGTAGAGAAGCGGCTGGGCAAGTGGGCCACGATAACCACCACCGGCTCGTCGGCAAGTTCACCCTTGACGGTGAGGAAGCCACGGGTAATGAATCTTTTGTCCTTCTCCTGTTCGGTTACATAGGGATGGAGCTTCACATCATTGACCTTGAAGAGCGCGGGATTGTAGAGCAGCGCACAGTCTACACCTCGCTTGTCGGGGCCCTCGATGTGGCAGAACTGCATATTACGCGCCTTGAGCGGCTCCTGGGCACAGAGGTCTGTAAGCACACGGGCATTCTCGACCTCGCTCACTCCGATAATGGCGCAACCCACATTGGGGAGCATGTCGGTACCCATATCGGCAAGCGCCTTGGACATATTCTTCAGTTTATGCGAATATTTCAAGCCGTCCCAACGGTAACTTCCATTGGGAAGAAATTCAAAATCGCGTTTGCCTTCATCATGGATGGTGTCAAAGAGGTTCTCCTGATTGTAGAAGCCAACTCCGTAAACCAACAGCTTCTTCTGAGCTGAACTCATGAGGCAAATCATACATGCCATCACGGCCAAAAACAAGTATCTTTTCATCATTTTTTAGTTATTTTCTGCAAATATCGGAATTATTATTGACATAATGCCCATTTTCATAGATATTTATTTGAAAAAACTTTCCCATTACAAATATATTTAGTTACTTTGCAAACATATAACACATAATTATAAATATATTCAACTATGCAAAGAAAGCTTAAATTGGCAGTGATTGCCCTGTGCTATGCTCCGTTGGCCTTCGCCCAAACGCCCTCAGGCGAGAAGCAGACCACCAAGCCCATAGACGAATCGGCATTCACATTTACAGAGGCACAGTTGGGAGACGATGATGATATGACACAGAATATCAGCATCCTCAACTCCAACTCCAACCTCTATGCCAGCGGCGTGGGATATCTGTTCTCACCCGTAAGATTCCGTTACCGTGCGTTAAACCAGAGCTACAATGAGATTTACATCAATGGGGCTCCTGTCAACGACATGGAATCGGGACAGTTCCGTTACTCTCAGATTGGCGGTCTCAACCAGCAGACCAAGAATGTAGATTTTGCTCTTCCCTTTGAGGACTGCCAGTTTGGCATGCCTTCGATGGCCGGCAGCAACAACTACGACTTCCGTTCGGGCAACATGGCAGCAGGCCATAGAGCAACCGTATCGGCAGCTAACCGCAACTACAACTTCCGCGGAATGTACAATTACAACTCAGGCTTCAACAAGAACGGTTGGGCTGTATCTGCAAGCCTCACCTATCGTTGGGCCAAGCGCGGATATGTAGAGGGTACATTCTACAATGCCCTGTCTTACTTCTTCGGCGTCCAAAAGCTCTTAGGCGACAACCACTCTCTGTCGTTTGCCACATGGGGTAACCCCACTGAACGTGGCGCACAGGGTTGTGCTACTGATGAGGTATACTGGCTCACTGACAACCGCTACTATAACTCCTATTGGGGTTATCAGAACGGCCATGTGCGCAACTCACGCGTGGTGACAGAATACTCTCCCTCGGCAGTACTCACCTGGGACTGGGACATCAACAAGGACATGAAGCTCACCACTACCGTATTTGGACGCTACGGTATGTACAAGAGTACCCGACTGAACTACAACAATGCTGACAACCCCCATCCTGACTACTGGAAGAATCTGCCCAGCTCATACTTCTATGTATGGGGCGACGACCCTCTGTACAGCGCTTATCGCACGGAGTCGGCTGCCAACAACTGGAAGCAGGCTTATGACAGCTGGCAGAACCCTATCAACCAGCAAATCAACTGGAACCAGCTCTACTATGCCAACAGTCAGGTATCAAAGAACGGCGCCGACGCCCTCTACTTCATCCAAGCCAAGAACATAGACAACGCCACACTCACACTGGCTTCTACTCTGGCTGCCAAGCAGAGCAAGAACGCTTCGTGGAACGTGGGACTGGTACTCTCGACCAACAACGGTCACCACTACCAGACCATGGAAGACCTGCTGGGTGCCAAGTCATACCATAACATCAACACCTATGCTGTGGGCAAGTATGCTCCCGGCTCTGACGAGACTCAGTATGACCTCAACAGCGCAGGTCCCAACAACCTGGGCCGTCTGGTGTACAATGGCGACATCTTCGGTTACAACTACAACATCTTCGTACACAAGGCCAACGTCTGGGCCAACTACCAGAAGTCTGTAGGCCGTCTGCACATGATGGTAGCAGGCCGCCTGGGTGGTGTCATGATGCGCCGCGAAGGCCACATGCGCAATGGTCTCTTTGCCAACAACTCTTACGGCAAGGGAGAATATGCACGCTTCGGCGAAGGTGGTGTCAAGGGTAGCCTGACCTACAATGCCGGCAACGGGCACACATTCCTCGTAGGTATGGGTTATCAGTGGAACGCCCCCAAGGCCAACGCTGCATTCGCTTCACCTGAGATGAACAACGACTTCGTGCTCAACCTCAAGGACGAGCATGTGCTGACAAGCGAAATCGGCTACCAGTTCAACAACAGCTGGTTGCACGCCAACATCAACGCCTACTACAACCGTATGGACCACGTCAGCGAGTGGCAGAACTTCTACTTCGACGATATCAACTCATTCTCTTACGTGTCTATGACCGGTATCAAGAAAGAATTCTATGGCGTCGAGGCTGGACTGAAGTTCAAGCTCTCTTCGGCTTTCGACATCAACATGCTCGGAACCGTAAGCGAGGCCAAGAACATCAACAACGCACAGGCTCGCTACCTCATCTCTACCGAGGGTGCATACAGCGAGACCGAGACCGTATATAATAAAGATATGCACGAGGCCAGCACACCTCTCACCGCTCTCAGCCTCGGTCTGAGCTACCACCAGAAAGGTTGGTTTATCGACCTCAACGGTAACTACTATGACCGCATCTACCTCTCTTACTCTCCCTGCTACCGCTACGAGTCTTCGCTCAAGAAGCGTCAGAACATCTATGGTGACGTGTATGACAACGAAGGCAATCTGCGCAAGTCGGCCATCAGCCAGGAAGAAGGCAAGGGTGGTTTCATGCTCGATGGTAGCGTGGGCCGTCTCATCCGTCTGAAGAAGGGTCAGATTTCAATCAACTTCTCTATAACCAACATCCTGAATAACCGCGATATCGTTACCGGTGGTTTCGAGCAGAGCCGAAGCGACTACTCTAACGAGAAGGTAAGAGCTTACCGATTCTCCAAGAACCCCAAGAAGTTCTATGCCTTTGGTCCTAACGGATTGCTGAACATCGCATACAAATTCTAAAACTCACCAGCGATATGAAATATATGAACAAGATATTGGCCGCCTGCTTCTGCGCCCTGCTCGCTTCGTGTATGGGCAGCGACTATGCAGACCCTAACATGACAGAAAACCCCTTCGGCAACAGCCAGATTGCCGAAACCAATGTGATGAATATCGGTGACTTGAAGGAAAGCAAAGACTTCAAGTTCATCATCGCCAATGGTGCTTACAAGAAGGTGGAGAAGAGCATCCAGATTAAGGGCCGCGTGACCGGAAACGATGCTCAGAGCAACCTCTACAACACCATCTCTATCGAAGACGCCACTGGAGCCATCGAGGTTTCCGTAGGCCAGGGTGGAACCAGCGGTTTCATGCCCGTAGGTCAGGAAGTGCTCGTAGAGCTCAAGGGTCTCTACATCGGCGGTTACCGCAAGAAGGCTCAGATTGGCACTGTATATACCAGCGCCAACGGTACTCTCGGCATCGGCCGCATGAACCGTCAGGAGTGGGCCCAGCACTACAAGATTATCGGCACCGCCGACCCCTCTCAGGTGGTTCCCACCGAGTTTGATGTGACCAAGATTGCCGACGCAAGCTACATCAACGCCAACGCCAGCCGACTGATGACCATCAGTGGCGTGGAGTTCTCTGCCGCCGACGGCAAGGCTGTCTATGCTCCCGATGACGGCAGCGTGACTCTGACCAGCAACTGCGCCAACCGCGGCCTCAAGGGCCTCGATGAGAAGAACATCGTAGTGCGTACCAGCACTTATGCCAAGTTTGCCAAGGCCGTTCTGCCCACTGGCAAGGTTAAGATTACCGGTATCTTCTCTCGCTTCAACGACACCTGGCAGATCCAGATACGTTCGCTCGACGATGTTGTGGCCGACGATCCATTTGCAGGCATCGACGGCACTGGTCTGGGCACAGCCGAGTCACCTATCGACGTGACACGCGCCCTGAGCCTCATCGCCAAGAGCGCCTACGAAGCCACCAAGGAGTACTATGTGACAGGCATCATCTCAAAAATCAAGGAGGTCGATACCGGCAACTATGGCAATGCCACATATTATATATCTGTTGATGGCAAGGACGCCAACAACCTCACCGTCTTCCGTGGTTACAACATCGGTGGAGAGAAATTCACCGCCGAGGACCAGATCAAGGTAGGCCAGAAGGTTGTCGTTGCCGGTACGCTCACCCTCTACGGCACCGAGCCAGAGATGAACGCTGGCAACAAGATTATATCCATAAAGTAACACATCATTAAGAAATAAAAGAAACAAAGATATGAAAAAACTTATTTATTCAATGCTTGCCTTGGCCACTATCGCCTTTGGCTTCTGTAGCTGCGAAGACGTTCCTATGCCTTACGGCTATCCACAGGGATCTACCGACCCCACCAATCCTGACCTCCCCGCAGAGGGTGAGGGTACACTCGAGTCTCCCTACAATGTGGCTGCTGCCAACGCAGTAATCGCCGGCGGCGACTTCGACCCCGAGAAGCAGTTCTACATCAAGGGTATCGTTACCTCTATCGATGAGACCGACGGTTTCCCCAACTCTTTTGGCAATGTCACCTACAACATCTCTGACAAGGCCGACGCTTCCAACAAGCTCTTGGTTTACCGTGGCATGGGCTTCGGTGGCGCCAAGGTTAATTCTACCGACGACCTCAAGGTAGGCGACGAAGTTGTAGTTATGGGTAAGCTCATCAACTACAGCGGCAAGTACGAGGTGACACAGGGCAGCAAGATTGTAGTACGCAATGGCCAGTCATCTGTCACCACCGGCACTCCCGAAGGTGAGGGTACCCTGCAGAGCCCCTACAACGTGGCTGCAGCCCTCAAGCTGGTCAGCGCTCTGCCTGCCGACGTTCCCACAGAGAACGCCCTCTATGTAAAGGGTAAGATTTCCAAGATCAACAGCGTAGAGACTGCCACATTCGGCAACGCCAACTACTATATCTCTGACGACGGCACCGAGAACGGACAGATTCTTATCTTCCAGAGCCTCTATCTGGGCAATGTGAAGTTTACTTCTGCCGACCAGATCAAGGTGGGCGACGAGGTTATCATCTATGGTAAGTTTGTCAACTTCAAGGGCAATACCCCCGAGACCGTAGGCAAGGGTACATCTTACATCTACTCTCTCAACGGCAAGACCCAAGGCGGCGGCGAAACCGGTGGCACCACTACTGGCGAAGCCAAGGGCGACGGTACCAAGAACAACCCCTACAACGCTTTGGGCGCTAAGGCTTTTGCCAGCAAGCTGGAGTCTGGCCAGACTTCTACCGAAGAGGTATACATCAAGGGTAAGATTTCAAGCATCAAGTACAACTTCTCTGCAGAGTTCGGTACAGCCACCTTCAATATCTCTGACGATGGCAAGGCTGCCAACGAGTTTATTATCTACAGCACTCTCTACCTCAACAACGAGAAGTACACTGCTGGCGACCTGCTGAGCGTAGGCGACGATGTAGTCATCCTGGGTAAGGTGACCAACTACAACGGTACTCTCGAGACTGCCTCAAGAGCCAGCTACATCTACTCATGGACCAAGAATGGCGGAAGCACCGGCGGTGAAGGCGGTGGCGGCGAAGCTACTGGCAGCGACGTGACCATCAAGGCTGGCGACATCTCCAGCACCAATGCTGCCGACGTGACCGAGGTGACCGTCAACGGCATCGGCTTCTCCTTCAGCAAGGGCTCAGGCGCCAACGCTCCTAAGTACTATACAGCTGGTGGCGGTACCATCCGTATGTATCCCAGCAACTCTGTTACCATCAACGCCGGCAGCAAGAAGATTGCCAAGATCGTGGTAGAGTGCGACGCTTACAACGGTGTCAACTACACCGCAGAGGGCAAGGCCACCTGTTCTCCTGGCAAGGCTACTCTCAACAACCTCACCTACACCTTCAGCGAAATCAATGCAGCCAAGGTGACCATCACCGACGCTGCCGAGGGTACAGGTCAGCCCAAGCAGTTGCGTATCAAGTCTATGCAAATCACATTTGCCAAGTAAGGACACAGCATCCTGAATCATACTATATCCCGTATCATCCTCAGCGATGATACGGGATATTTTGTTTACACCTTATTATATATATAGGGGCCATGCCGAATCAGTGGAGACCACCGGTGCCTCTGCCAGAGCCGTCCTGCACCAGGAGCCCACGCCCATGGCGCCCGCTGCGACAGTCTGCGCCACCCTCTTCGACGCCCGCGCACCCATAGCCACGCCAATTATCACCCTCGGAGACAAAAAATATTTCGAAACATTTGGCAGTTAAGCGAAAAAGCAGTAATTTTGCACTCCGTAACGTATTCGGACAATTTATAAACAAATAACAATAAACGAAATGAAACAAGGTATTCACCCAGAAAACTATCGCCCCGTCGTATTCAAGGATATGTCCAACGGCGATATGTTCCTTACAAAGTCTACATGCAAGACTAATGATACAGTAGAGTTTGAAGGCGAGACTTATCCAGTGGTAAAGATTGAAATCTCAAGCACCTCTCACCCCTTCTACACAGGTAAGAGCAAGCTTGTTGACACCGCAGGTCGCGTTGACCGCTTCATGAACCGCTACGGTAAGCTGAAGAAGTAATATATCTTTCGAATATATTCATTCCATGCTAAAGTGCGTTCTAACGTAGTTGCATATGCGTTAGACAGCACTTTTTTTCATGCCATTTCTATCTATTAACTTTATAACAATGAACAAATTCCTTTCCTTTCTTTCCGCGGCTGTCATCATGCTGACGCTTGTCGCATGTGGCGGAGATGACGGACCGTCTGACCCAGGTCAGGGACAGAATAAGGTGGTCAACACCAACCGCAACATCCCCACATCGATGACCCCCAAAGAGATTACCCGCCTGGAGTTTCCCAAGCTGGCAAGCGAAAACAGCATTGTTCTCGTCCATCACACATCGGGTGCGCAGGACGTGAGTTACTCTTGCGAGTGGGACTACAAGAAGAAGTCCAACCGCTGGTCGTGTTGCGCCATGACCAACAAGACCATCAAGGGCGGCGCAGGTCGCGTGGGAGATTTCGAGGAAGACCCCAACCTGCCCACAGCCATGCGCTTCAGCGACACCAATGCGATGTACACCCGCTCGGGCTACACCCGTGGCCATCTGATTGCCTCTGCCGACATCCAATACTCGCGCGAAGCCAACCACACTACATTCTACTACAGCAACATCCAGCCCCAGCACTACGACTTCAATGCCGGACAGAATTATGAGGGCATTTGGGTGCGTATGGAGAGCTGGGTGCGCAAGAAGGCCGAATCGCTCAAGGACGGTGACACCCTCTTCGTGTGCAAAGGCGGAACCATCGACAAGGAAAGCCAGATTATGGAGCGCGTCAAGGGCCAACTCATCGTGCCCAAGTACTTCTACATGGCGCTGCTCATGAAGACGGGCTCCGAATACAAGGCTATTGCGCTCTGGGTAGAGCACCAGAAGAAGGTGGACACATCGGCCGTCAAGGACCATGCCATCACCGTCAAGGAACTCCAGAACCTTACCGGCATCGACTTCTTCTGCAATCTGCCCGATGATATCGAAAACCGCGTAGAGGGCAAGATTAGCCCCATCAGCTG
The DNA here is from genome assembly GCF_002251455.1 of Prevotella sp. P4-51. Lineage (NCBI taxonomy): Bacteria > Pseudomonadati > Bacteroidota > Bacteroidia > Bacteroidales > Prevotellaceae > Prevotella > Prevotella sp. P4-51. The sequence continues at coordinate 4,011 of NZ_NPJM01000069.1, read as the reverse complement.
GGGACTCTGACACTCCCCTGCCCCGACGGACAGACATAACCATAAGCGCTCCTTCGCCCAGGCACCATGCCGGCGAAGGAGCGCTTGCCGTTTTCTTCCCCGCCATCATTCCCGCCCGGTCGGCCTACGAGCCATTCTGCATGGCGACCGCAAATGACCTCGTTGCGTGGCTTGATTTCATCATTTCATAGCTTGACAGGATTATTGCGCACCGCGATTTCACCATTTCACGGTTTGCATCCACTTTCAGCACCACTATCCCAGTGTTTTCCTCTGCCGCCGGCTGATAGTCCACAGCCCCGACCGCTATCAGCATAACGGTTGTGGCTATGTCCGTGACAGCTGTCACTGTCGGTATGGCGGCTGCGTTTCTGCCCGCAGTCCCTAACAACAGACAGGGCGGCTATCCCTCATCATCGGGATGGCCGCCCTGGTCGTCGTGGTCTGCAGTGGTCTATCTGTGTCCGTTATTTATCGTGATGTTGCGCTCCACGGGAGCGGTCTTGCCATCGGCCTTCTTGCCGCCGAAGGTCTTTCCTGCGGCCACTGCGGTGGTCTCGCCCTTGACGCGCTGGGGCAGACGCTTGGTCAGGTTGAAGTCGTCCTCCTCTTCGATGTTCACGCCCACGCTCGTACCCTTAAACTGGGTGGTGCTCAGCTTGTCCAGATTGTTGTAGGCGATGAGCATATTGACAGGGTCTTGGCCCGACTGGCTGGGGTCGTAGGAGATTTCAATGCCGCCATATCCGTTGACACACCAAGAGAAATTGGTGCGCGTCTCGCCCTCGTCCTCGTTGTAGCGATACTCCGTGCCGCGGCCCTTGACGTCTGACGAGGTACTGAGCTCAAAGTGCCATATCACCTGATAGTCGGTATACACGGTCTGCCCGGCCTGGTTCTTGAAGTACATGCGCAGCGGACCCTCCCATTCGCCGTTGAGATAGCGCGCCATGGTGGTGCGCGAGTTGTTTATGTCGGCATTTACCGCATTGATAAACGAGCGGTAGTCATAGTCCGAAGCGTAGGGATAATAGTGGTCAAACCAGTCGGCAGTGGTACGGTCGTCGGTACCGAAGTCACCATAACGGTTGAAATACTCAGTCAAAGCTCTGTCGAGGTCGAAATAGTAGTCATAGTCGTCGCTCTCACCACACGACACCATCGTCGCCGACATCATCACCAGCACCACGGCTGTCATCAAGGTTGCTAACTTTTTCATAATCGTATATTTTTAGTTGTTATTGCTTATTGTTATGCTGCAAAATTAGCATTATATCCTGACAATGCCAATGGAAAATGGATATTCTTTGGTGGGCTTATCCCTACACTTTGTGGGGAAAACCCTAAATAATCTAAAAATCTCTGCTTTACGCCTTCTCCGTCTCGTGAGAAATAAGTAACTTTGTCGCCATATAACTGATATTTATAGTAAACAAGATGAAAACCGTTTTCGATTTTGCTGTCAAAGACAGAAAAGGCAAGGAGGTATCGCTGCGCGAGTATGCCAACGAAGTGCTCCTCATAGTAAACACCGCTACCAAGTGTGGCTTTACTCCTCAGTATGAGGAACTCGAAGCCCTCTATCAGGAATATCACACCCAGGGCTTTGAAATCCTCGATTTCCCCTGCAACCAGTTTGGCCAGCAGGCCCCCGGCACCGATGAGTCTATCCACAATTTCTGCAAACTCACCTACGGCACCGACTTCCCCCGTTTCAAGAAGGTCAAGGTCAACGGCGACGATGCCGACCCTCTCTTCCGTTTTCTGCAGGAGCAGCGCGGTTTTGCCGGCTGGGACGAGAGCCATCCCCTCACCCCAGTCCTCGACAAGATGCTCAGCGAGGCCGACCCTGACTACAAGCAGAAGAGCGATATCAAGTGGAACTTCACCAAGTTCCTCATCAACAAGCGCGGTATGGTGGTAGCCCGCTTCGAGCCCACCGAAAGCCTCGACAACATCAGCAAGGAAATAGAAAAACTCTTAGCCCAATAACAACGTGGAACATACCAAATGTCTCATCATCGGCAGCGGCCCCGCCGGCTATACAGCCGCCATCTACGCCGGCCGCGCCAATCTGCAGCCCATCGAGTATTGCGGTCTGCAGACGGGTGGTCAGCTCACCCAGACCACCATCGTCGAAAACTTCCCCGGCTATCCTGAAGGCGTCGATGCCAACCAGATGATGATGGAACTGCGCGAGCAGGCCGAGCGATTCGGTGCCGACATCCGCGACGGCGTGGTGACGGCTGCCGACCTGTCCAAGCGTCCCTACATCGTGACCATCGACGACGGCACTCAGATAGAGGCCGACACCATCATCATAGCCACCGGCGCCAGCGCCAAATACCTGGGTCTGCCCGATGAGCAGAAGTACAACGGCATGGGTGTGTCGGCATGTGCCACCTGCGACGGCTTCTTCTACCGCAAGAAGGTGGTGGCTGTAGTGGGCGGCGGCGACACCGCCTGCGAAGAGGCATCCTATCTGGCCAACCTCTGCACCAAGGTCTATATGATTGTGCGCAAGCCCTACCTCCGCGCATCAGACATCATGCGCCGCCGCGTCGAGGAAAATCCAAAGATAGAAATCCTCTACGAGCACAACACCGAAGGTCTCTATGGCGACAACGGTGTAGAGGGTGCCCACCTGGTGGCACGACGTGGCGAAGCCGATGAGCGTCACTACGATCTGCCCATCGACGGCTTTTTCCTCGCCATCGGCCATAAGCCCAACACCGACGAGTTCCGCGGACAGATAGACATGGACGAGCAGGGATACATCAAGACCCTGGGCGCATCGCCATGCACCAATGTCGAGGGCGTATTTGCCGCCGGCGACTGTGCCGACCCCACCTACCGTCAGGCCATCGTAGCCGCCGGCAGCGGATGCAAGGCCGCGCTCGAGGCCGAGCGCTATCTCAACCGATAGGCAAAAGGGTAAATAGTAAATACATAAAATAGTAAAAAGTTGCCCGTGTGACCACGGGCGTGCATGGAGCGCATTGCAGGCTATCTAAGTCTGCGATGCGCTTTTTCTGTATGCCTGACACATGCTTAATTAGGATAGTGGTGCATGTCTCATAAGCAGCTCGCAGATGGATGCTCCAATTCCAAGAAACAACAACCGACACATCTGCAGCGACGACCCACACCATAGAGGCATAGACAAGCGAGCTTTATTCTACTCATCTGGCTTAACGAAAACCTTCCATTTTTTAGTTAGGGGTAACCAAGGATAGAAATAAGATTTTGGCTACCTTCTTCTTTAATCATTTTCTTTCAACATCATACCTACGCATTTGTCGGATCAAACAAATTGAGAAAATAAATCAATGACAACCGAATTTTTTCCCCAAAAAAAATTGCTAATTCAATTATAATAATTAACTTTGCATCGTCCAGCCAACTGTGCCACTAAGTCTAATTATAGATAAGGTGGAGCGGTTTATGGGTGGGCGCATACATATAAAGGCGTTTACTGCGCTTTGGTTTTGACGCAATAGAAATCTCGCAAATTTCTCAGAATAGTCAAAGACAAAGCAACGAAACGCCCCATCGGGTGTATTGTACACAGCCAGAATTGTATCCTTTTGTCATCATTCATGATGACTCTTAGATATGTAATGGCAACTACATATACGCACAGCGTGGGGCTGGACGTTGCTCGTTTCGACTATTCGGGCAATGCGAGAGCCTCTATTGCGTGGAACGAGTGACAGGACTTGCTCCACGTCTTTTTTATGTGTGTAATTTCAATGACATTATACACGCCAACTTCGGGGCTCACCCGATAAACCAAGGGGATTAGGCATATAGTTTTGTAAGTCTGAAAAGAAAGAACTTTATATCCGTTACTCCTCTTAAAGCAGCTCTAAACGCCTTTATTTTAGGGGTTGTCGTTTAATTCTAAGAATTCAATATCTATAGACGAGGGTATGCCTTCCGAGGTTGCCATCGTTTGCTTATTTTCGGAGTTTTATCGTAATTTTGGTCGATTCTTGTCTTGTCAGGGCA
>NZ_NPJM01000068.1:0-784 GCF_002251455.1 Prevotella sp. P4-51 | reverse complement strand
TTCTCTGCCTTGGCAACTCTGTAGGAGTTGCGTTTTCATAGCCCAGGGTTGAGGCGTGCAGCGCCTCTACCCTGGGTACTAGCGCCCACTATATTAGCTACTCTGAAAGAGTTGCGTTTAGCCGTAGGCGTTATACTCAGTTGTATAATTCCAACCAACCCATATCAATCTTTTGTCCTGCTGCGGGTAACGCCTTCGGCTAATCGCAATACTTACAGCATTGCTATCCTTTTATGTATCTATACCCAGGGTAGCGTGCTTCGCACGCAACCCTGGGCTGGGAAATCGCAACTCCTACAGAGTTGCTGCTGATTGCGGGCCGCCAGTTATTATGGATTGTTCGCACCCATGGGTCATATGTGGTTAGCCCATAGTGGATGGTACGCCCCCATGTGTCATGTATGATTAGCGCGCTGTGGATGGTGTGCACCGACGGCGCATGTGTGGTTAGCCCATAGCGGATGGTACGCACCCTTGGCAACTCTGTAGGAGTTGCGTTTTCATAGCCCAGGGTTGAGGCGTGCAGCGCCTCTACCCTGGGTATCTGCCCCCACTATTTTTGCTACTCTGTAAGAGTTGCGATTAGCCGTAGGCGTTATACTCAATCTTATGGTTTCTACCTACCCAGTTCAATCTATTATCCTGCCGCGGGTAACGCCTTCGGCTAACCGCAACTCCTACAGAGTTGCTATACCTTAATATATATACCCAGGGTAGCGTGCTTCGCCCGCAACCCTGGGCTGGGAAATCGCAACTCCTACAGAGTTGCTGCTGCTTGTGGAGG
>NZ_NPJM01000067.1:0-1417 GCF_002251455.1 Prevotella sp. P4-51 | reverse complement strand
GGCTCACCCGATAAACCAAGGGGATTAGGCATATAGTTTTGTAAGTCTGAAAAGAAAGAACTTTATATCCGTTACTCCTCTTAAAGCAGCTCTAAACGCCTTTATTTTAGCATTGAATGATTCAGCAAAGGCATTAGTTGCTCTATTGACAAAGAAGTTCAATACTTCATCATAATGCTCGTAAAGTGTGGCGGCAATAACATTGAAACTCTTAAAACCGGAATCGTCCACTTTATTGTACCAGCGTGCAAGCGAGAGTCTTGCTGCATCTTTGATGGTATTCTTGGAAAATATCATTCTTAGCGAATGTGTGAGAGAATAAGCCTCTTTAAGGTCTGGATATATTTCAAATAGCACCTCTGCTCTTTTCCTCTGACTTTCCGTCCATTTGTCGGGTGATTTGAAAAGCAGATATCTACTGCGAGCCAACAACTGCTTGTGGGTGTCACCGTTTGCAAGCACAATTGGAGTATATGCTTTGCCCAGGAATTTGGCCTCTTCTCTGGCCTCCGTATCTGCTTGAATGGCCTCCCATCTATATGCGATGCGCATCTCCTGCAAGGCATCATATGTAAGTTTCTGTATATGAAAGCGGTCTATAGTACGCATTGCATTCGGGAAACAGCGTCTGGCTATAAGCTGCATGGAATTCGACATATCCATTGTTATTTCCTTTACTATCTGTCTCTTGTCCTCGCCAATGCGCATAAGTGCTTTTGTGACAGCATCTGCCGCCACACCCTTTACTATCGCAACGATGGTACCTTTGCCTCCACGTGAAGATCTGTTGCTTACTATCGTGTACAACTCGCCATTGCTTGGAGCCGTTTCGTCAATGCAGAGGCTTTCACCTATGTTTTCGGGAAAGACAAGCCAGTCTTCTGCATGTGAAAGTTCTGACCATTCACGGTAGCCGCTGAGTACTTCCTTGTATTGCTTTTCAAACGTATCACCGTTTATGTGATAATAGCGGTCAAGCGAACGGGAGGTCGTAGGAATTGTCTCCATACACTCCTTTTAAAAAAGCCGCAAACTCTTTTGAGTAGCGGGTCCCTTCTGCCTTTAGGTTATAAGAGTCGGAGAAGTATCGATTATTCTGCTTGTCATACCATCTGCGTCTTCTGACAATTAAATCAACGCCTTTGTCGCGTATTGGGAAGTCACGTATAGTTGCGGCGTCACAGAACCCTTTGGATTCAATCTCTGTATTCTCTTTATATTCAGCCTTAACCGATTCGTCAAGATAGATGCGAATAAGGGATGCCTCTTCTTCTACACGTACTACTTCAAAATTTGAAAGTATCTCTGATGGCAGAATTAACTGTGCCAATGCTAAAAGTCCTTGATTATTCATGGTACAAAGGTATAAATAATCTATAGAACCAAAGAATTATCCCCATGGTTTATCGGGTGAGCC
>NZ_NPJM01000066.1:0-125008 GCF_002251455.1 Prevotella sp. P4-51 | reverse complement strand
AAAGAGTGCTTCACCGCTACGCAGCTGCTGGGCTGCTTTCTTGTAGTCTATTTCCAAATTGTCCATATTATAAGAACTGTGTTAAACTATTATTATTATAGCCTGACACAGTTTATTTTACACTCTCTGTAAAAATCAAGATGTGAGATTATCTAAAGCTTATCTCACATCTTGACTATAAAGGTATATTATTTCATTTGTGTTTCTTCCTTTTATTCTTCCCCATGGTCTGCCGTCATAGACGCTATGTAGAAGGCATTGGAAGTGACAACAGTTGCATTCTTGCTAATAGGAGCGACGAAATCTATTTGCGTATATCCCAATTCGCTTACACCTGCAACGACTTCCATCTGCTTGAATTGATATTTTACGTCATTGCCTTCTTTGTGTTTTTTTTCAAGCACGAACACATATTGCTTGCCATTGGCATTTACAATAGCATCGTCAGGCAAGGCTGGCACATTTTGTTTGCCCATACTGATGATGCCTGTCACATACATGCCAGGAATAAGTTCAGTGATGTTCTTTGTATCAATACCGACACGTACGGATATAGCCTTGGTGTCAGAATCCATCGAGCGATTAATTTCTCTTACTGTTCCCTTGAAATGAATATTCGGGCTATTGGTGATGACGAAATCTACTTTCTGCCCTTTAGCAACTTGATTGATATTGCGCTCAAAAACATTCAAGTTGCAGAACACAGCGGCATTGTTGGCTACTTGCATCAATGATTGTGAACTTTCCGTATAGCTTCCACTCTTTATGCTTATCTTCGTCACGATGCCAGAAATTGGAGCAGAGATAGCTACCTGCCGTATGATTCTGCCTTGTTTCACAAGGTTGGTGTTAATGCCAATTTGACGGAGCTGGTTGTAAAGCCCTGTCTGGCGAGCCAGTGCCATCTCGTATGCTGCTGATGCCTGTTGCAAGGTCTTTTCCACTCCTGCCTTCTGTGAAGCCAATGTCTTTTGGCGTAGCAACTCCTGATGTGTTACATTGGTCTCTTTTACAGCAATGAGATAGTCTTTCTGCAATCCTACGATTTCGGTATTCTCTATGTGTGCAACCACTTGACCTGCTTTCACCAGCTGTCCTTCTGTTACATAAATTTTGCGGACAACACCTCCTACGAGAGAAGTCACGTCTGCCATATCCTGCGGGTTGAGCTGAAGTTCGCCATTGGCACGTATCACATTGTTGAGAGAGCGACTCTCAACCTTGCCGAGCGTAATGCCAACCGTCTTTATCTGTTCTTGAGTAAGTTCAATGGTTTCATAGCCTTGCTCCTCTACTTTGTTTTCCTTTACTTCTTCCTGCTTGCCTTTTGTGCATGATGCAAGAAATATGCTGATGACAGCAATGATGATGATATTAAATGTTTTCATTGTTTATTTCCGTTGAGATAATTGATATTGATGATAGCTTGATTATAGTCGTTGACAGCATCTATGTAACGAAGTTGTACATCAAGAGCCGAAGTTTGGTTTTGTATGTATTCCACATACCCCATTTCTCCGTTCTCGTAGTTTATCTGAGATAGTTTCGCCATGAGTGCTGCCTCGGCGTTGCCTTGTCTTTCGTAATAATCAAGAACTTGTTTTGCTCTCATATACTCATTTGTGGCATCACGCATAAGCGTTTTCTGCTGCTGTTCTGCCAATGCACGCTCATTCTGCACCAACTCCACATCACGTTTGGCAGCCTTGACTTTTGACCGATTGCTTTTCCAAAACAGGGGTATGCCGATGCCTACCTCAAATCCCATGAAGTTACCTTTGGAAAACCTACTTCTGTCAACATTGTAAGGATTGAATCCTTTGATGACAGCCTGTGTTGTAAAGCCGAGAGTGAAGCTTGGCATATACCCCTGCTTGGCAAGCGAAACACTACGTTCATTGCTTATGAGGCGTGCTTGCATGTTTCGTCCAAGTGGCGTGTCTGAGAAATTAGTTTCCCCAAGATTCGCGTCATGTAGTTTTGCCAACCCCTCGTTTTGAGGAGTGAAGTCAGTATTGGTATTGATGAGCTGTTTCAACTGCAATAAATATTTCTTGCAGTCATTCTCTGCTCTTTGCAAACTTATCCGATTTTCATTCAGCAATCGTTGTGCATTCATCTGTTCCAACTGGTTAGCCTCCCCCGATTTGTACTTAGCCGATGCCAGTTGCAGAAAGTGCTGATATACGCTGTCTTGCTTTTGCAACACGAGCAAAGTGCTATGTGCATGAAGCCACGAGTAATATGCAGATGTTACATCTCTTACCAACTGGTTGCCTACTATTGCCACCTGACTTTGCGCAACGGCAGTCTCAGCTTTCAAGAACTTGTTTCGGGCGTTATACACCGTAGGAAAATCAAAGGTCTGGCTTATCAAAATGCCATTGTCTGGACTTCCGCCAGATGTCGGATCTTGGCTGAGCGTTATAGAGGTCTTTTCAATATCAAATGTTGTACCCTGCAAGTCTTTAGCTTTTCCAACTGCAATTTGCCCATTTCTCATATATAGGCTGTTGTCAAGAGCGAGGTCTATGCATTGTTGCAAAGACCAACTCTCATTTTGTGCGTACATGGAGGCGAATGCCATAGACAGTACGCCTAATATAAACAATCTTATTCTTGTCATACGTTTGTTTCTTTTTTCTTGGTGAATGTCTTATAAATAGATGGCAAGACAACAAGTGTCAATATCGTGGCTGTTACCAATCCGCCGATGACCACAGTAGCCAACGGTCGTTGAACCTCAGCACCGTCACCAGTTGACAAGGCCATAGGCATAAAACCTAAGGAAGCTACCAATGCGGTCATGATGACAGGACGAAGACGGAGCATACAACCATCTATCACTCGTTTTTTTACATCCGTCACGCCTTCTTTCTCAAAAGTATTGAACTGTCCTATCAGTACAATACCGTTCAGTACAGCCACACCAAAGAGGGCAATGAAACCTACACCTGCGGAAATGCTGAAAGGCATACCTCGCAGGCATAAAGCCCACACACCACCAATGGCAGAGAGAGGAATGGCTGAGAATACGAACAAGGTTTCCCTGATATTCTTCAACGTAGCATACAGCAAACCCAAAATGACGAGCAATGCCAAAGGAACTGCCAGCATCAAACGACCGGTTGCCTCTTGAAGATTTTGGAATTGACCGCCATAAGTGTAATAATAACCTGCTGGCAATTTTAGTTCCTTGTCTAAAACCTCCTGAATTTCATCTACTGTGGTCTGTATGTCTCGTCCTCTTACATTGAAACCGACAAATATCCTTCGCTGTCCATCCTCATGTGTAACCTGTGCAGGTGCATCAGTCAATGTAATCTGTGCTACTTGCTGGAGAGGAATTGTTCCACCATCGGGCAGAGGAAGGTACAGACTTTCTATAGCTTTTATATCATTACGTAACTCCTTGTCCATACGCACCACCAAGTCGAATCGCTTGTCGCCCTCAAACACATATCCCGAGCGGCTTCCTGCAAAAGCAGTTTCAAGCACCTTGTTGGCAGTTCTTATCGAAATGCCATATTTAGCCAGCTGATCTCGGTTGTACTTTACTTGAATCTGTGGCAAACCTTGTACTTTCTCGACAAATGGGTCAGACACCCCGTCAACACGCTTGATAAGAGATGCCACTCGCTTTGCGGATGCTTGCAGAGCATCAAGGTCGTTGCCGTATATCTTGATGGCGACATCCTGCTTAATACCTGTAATCAGTTCGTTGTTTCGCATTTGGATTGGCTGTGTCAATTCGGCTTCCATTCCAGGAATAGCTCCCAAGGCTTCTTCCATCTTTTCCATGAGTTCGTCCTTTGTCTTGGCAGATGTCCATTCTGCTTTCGGATAGAGGGCTATAAGCATGTCTGCTCGTTCTATAGGCATTGGGTCGGTTGGAATCTCTGAACTACCGATGCGAGTTACCACCTGCTTCACCTCCGGGAACTTAGACTTCAATATCTTTTCTGCCTGAGTGCAGGTCTTCACCATCTGAGAGAGTGATGTACCTTGTGCCATGCTGATTTCGGCTGCAAAGTCACCTTCTTCAAGATTCGGGATAAACTCACCGCCCAAACGAGTGAAAGCGAAAAGGCTGATGCCGAACAGCAGCACCATGGAAGCTATGAGCACCTTGCTATGTTGCAGACTTTTGGTGATGATAGGCTTATACCAACTCTGTAACTTGTTTATCAGACGGTCTGACAAATTAGTCTTATGTACACTTTCCTTGCTAAGAAACAGAGCACTTGCCATTGGTACGTAGGTAAGCGAAAGGATAAACGCTCCAAGGATGGCGAAGAAAATGGTAAGTGCCATCGGACGGAACATCTTTCCTTCTATACCAGCCAATGTAAGCAATGGCAGATATACCGTCATGATAATGATTTCGCCAAAGGCTGCACTCTTACGAATCTTGGAAGCGGAATGATATATCTCCTTGTCCATCTGCTCTTGTGTTAAGCGCAAGCCATGGTATTTGTCACGACTGATACCTATATGGTGGCATACGGCTTCTACGATAATCACTGCGCCATCCACGATCAAGCCAAAATCAATGGCTCCCAAACTCATGAGGTTTCCGCTGACACCAAACAACCGCATCATACCAAAAGCAAACAGCATAGCGAGCGGAATGACGGATGCCACCACCAATCCTGCCCTATAATTACCCAAGAACAGAACGAGTATGAACACAACAATGAGGCCACCCTCGATAAGGTTGCGGGTGATGGTTCCAGTAACACGGTCTACCAACTGAGTGCGGTCTATGAATGGTTCTATGACTACACCCTCTGGCAGACTCTTCTGAATCTGCGCAATACGCTCTTTTACGTTCTTAATAACTTGCTGGAAATTCTCACCTTTCAGCATCAGTGAGATACCTGCCACCACTTCACCCTCGCCATTGCGTGTAACTGCACCATAACGTGTGGCATAACCATATTGTACTTTTGCAATGTCACGTATCAAGATAGGCGTGCCATTGACTGTCTTGACAGGGATACGCTCTATGTCTTCGAGTGTTGAAACAAGTCCCAAGCCTCTGATAAAATACTGGTTACTATTTTTCTCTATGTAGCTTCCGCCTGTGTTCTCGTTGCCTGCTTCAAGGGCATCGTAAACTTCTGTAACTGTAAGACCAACAGCATTGAGACGGTCGGCATCCACAGCCACTTCATACTGCTTCACATATCCACCCCAGCCGCTGACTTCTGCAACGCCAGGTGTTCCTGACAATTGCTTGCGGACTATCCAATCTTGGATGGTACGTAAATCTGACAAACTGTATTTGTCCTCATATCCCTTCTTTGCACGAATGGTATAATGGAATATTTCTCCCAAACCAGTAGTGACAGGAGCCATACCTATGGTTGCCTTACCTTGTGGTATGACTTCCTCTGCCTCCTTTAGTTGTTGGCTTACCTGCTGCCGAGCCCAATATACATCTGCATCGTCATCAAAAACCAATGTAATGACAGACAAGCCGCTGCTACTGATGCTTCTGCGTTCTTCCACACGTGGAATGTTGGCCAAAGCCATTTCTACTGGAGTGGTTATAAACTGCTCTACCTCTTGCGCTCCCAATGATGGAGCTTGGGTTATCACCTGTACTTGATTATTTGTAATATCAGGTGTAGAGTCAAAAGGCAACTGCGACAACGACCATGTGCCCCATATAATGAGCACCAAGGTCAACATACCTATAGTTACCTTGTTCTTGATTGATAATTGAATTATTTTTTGAAACATTTCTTTATCGTTCTAATTATAATTGTATAGTTAGTGCTAGTCCTCCTTGTTGTCCGTTATAATATGGATAGACAGTGTTTGTTCGCTTGGACTGTTTGTTGTGCATCTTGCGTGAAATCGGCTCATATAACTTGTATGCCAATTTCGTACACAGAATACCCAATCCTGCTCCAAATGCCACGTCTCCTATCCAATGCTTGTTGTTATACACACGCAATGCTCCTGTACTTGCAGCTATGACATAACCACCTATACCTATCCACGGTGAAGTGTCCTTGTATTCTTGCCACAAGAGTTCTGCCCCCATGAAGGCAACTGTTGTATGCCCAGATGGAAAAGAATTGCGACGTGAGCCATTAGGACGCATCTCTCTTACTGTGTATTTCAAGCCATTTACGGATATAGCCGTCAGCAAACTTGACAACCCCAACAGCATCGTTTGTTCTTTTAGGTTATGACAACTTTTTACTCCGCACAGATTTAATGCCAATACGCTTACAGCTGGCACATACTGTGTATAGTCATCAATCCCTATGGCTATTGGCTTGTGGGTTATAACCTCATGTCCGATAGCATAGTTCAGCATCCTGCCTTTATTCATAACAATAGCCTCTGCCGTTCCATACGACATAAGTGACATTGGTATAATATAAGGCACGACACTTGACCTCTTCATAGAAGTCATGTCTGTGCTATCTTGTGTGAATGTCAAGCTGTCTTTGCTTTGTGCATACGACAAAAGAGGAAAAGCCAGTGCGCCAAGCGCCAGAATTTCCTTAATTGACATTTTGCAATAACTAATGCCTGTGCTCCAAACACTGAAGCACTTGCAAGTTCATAATAAAAATGATTGATTTGTAACTATACCTTCCATATGAATAGGTATAGTCGCTGTACGTTGCCCCCCTTAAAAGAAACAACGCTATTAGAAACGATAAAAAGGAGGTGCCCTAAGTCCATTTATCCGCAATAGTTCCGCCTTTATAATAATAGGTATGCGAGTGTCAAACACCGTCTTAGTTGGTTCTGACACCCATCCCATAATACGAGATAAAGCCCATACTATTGCATGATATAAATAATGTATGTTACTTGTATGTAAAGTCTTTACTGACACAACATCCCAACTGCCTTGTTCGAAGCACTTTGTTCCATCGTCCTTATGTGACGTATGTTTGTCATTGTCAGCGTTGTCGCTATTGCAATGCTCCACAACGGTACATACCGCACTTTCGTGATGATGGTGCGGTATAAACGACAATGCCAACAAAACAATTGTTGTCAAAGCCAAAATAGTTATGTAGAGCTTCTGCTTCATTATATTTTCAATTTGGCTGCAAAGATAGCAAATAAACTTTGCAACTCGGTTGCAAAGTTATATGTATACCATTTTTTAGATGCGTGAACCATAGTAAAATCTGTATGACTCCTTTGCTTTTCATACTGCGGTTTCAGTAGAAACACCTCATCCTATCCCTTTTCATTGGTTTTTGGTGTAACTAAAAGTTAAATACGTTAAATATTACCTTTTCGTATCTAAACAGAATCCACATAGCCACTTTTCTACCGTTTAGAGCGTATAATACTGATAATCAACTAATAATAGATACTATGGCTGTAGCGGATTAACGAGTTTAAACCTTCCTGCTGGTATTACCTCAATAGGCGTTGGCGCATTCAGTGGCTGTCGCGGATTAACGAGTTTAACCCTTCCTGCTGGTATTACCGAGATAAGCAATGGCGCATTCTATGGCTGTATCGGATTAACGAGTTTAACCCTTCCTGCTGGTATTACCTTAATAGACTCTTACGCATTCAGTGGCTGTATCGGATTAACGAGTTTAACCCTTCCTGCTGGTATTACCTCAATAGGCGATGAAGCATTCTATGGCTGTAGCGGATTAACGAGTTTAAACCTTCCTGCTGGTATTACCGAGTTAAGCAATCGCGCATTCCAAGGCTGTAGTGGATTAACTTCTATTTATGTATATGCAGAGAAAGTACCAAAAATAGGTAGTAATGTATTCGGAGAAGTTGATGCCAAGAAATGCACACTTTATGTACCAATGGGAACTCGTGATGATTACTGGCTCTCTCTCTTTGGCGACTACTTTGAGAACATAGTAGAGTTCGACGCAACAGGCATCGACAAGACTACAACTTCTACCGATGTTGAGGAGGTAGCTCGCTATTCAGTAAATGGTCAGCGATTGGTAGGTCCAACCAAGGGATTGAATATCGTGAAGTATAGCGATGGTAGCGTGAAGAAAGTTGTTGTTCAATAATGGGTGGCTAGCATCCTTGTGAGACAATATTTTTATAGGGGGTGTGTCAAAAGTTTAAACAGCCCGCTTGTTTGACTTTTGACACACCCCCTTTTTATGGTTACTCCTTGTGCAGATTGAAAGGTATTGGCTATTCTCGTTGGATTGGTTGATGAACCAATGCCCGAGGCAAGCACACGCACCAATTCCTTCAATCCTTCTGGATTGCGTAGATGGTTACGCTCAATTATATCACGCAGATAGGTCGTATCAAAAAGACTCCTTTGTCGTGTCAAAGAAGTTTGATGGTCATCGCGCATCGGTCGGTGTGAGCACGCGCGCCGACCGAAACGCACACACGCGCCGACCGAGACCAGGGCCGATGCATTACTTTTCTCCATGATAATCAAAGGTATTTCCTAAAAAAGTATTACCTTTACTCCCCAAAAAAGCATGAATATCTCGATTATATTGAACAATATCCAAGATCCGCGTCGTAATCATCTTCAAAAACACAGTCTTGAAAGTATCATTTATATCACTTTAGCCGCGATTATAGGTGGTGCTGAAAGTTGGAATGAAATAGAAGAATTTGGTATTGCCCATATAGATTTTTTCAAGTCCAGAATAAAAGGCCTTGAAGAAATACCTAGTCATGATACATTTAATCGCGTTTTTTCCATCATAAATCCCAAGGAATTTGAGGCAGGATTTCGTGAATGGGTACAAGATTTATACGGAAAATATAAGGGCGTTATTGCTATTGATGGCAAGGAAATGCGTGGTGCAAGATCGGAAGATGAGAATGGTAAAATTTGTCCCATAAGAATGGTGAGTGCCTGGGCTGTTGACAATGGCGTATCATTAGGACAAGAAAAGGTTGGAGAAAAATCTAACGAGATAAAGGCCAGAAAAGAGACTTTTCCTTCATAAAGCGGTTGGGTTGAATCATATTTGCCTGCGAAATCAGAGAGATAGACTGCCAAATGATAACTGTCATTTGTTAAATTTGACAGCTTAAAACTCACATTATAGTGGCACATACAGTCAGCTTCAACAGTGGGGTCGCCCAATGGAACCAAAACGATACAGATTGAGTTGGCTTGTGAACTAACCTGAGGTCTAAAACCATTTAACGCACAGTTTCCTCGGAGGTCAGTCACATTGAAATGACCTGCCCCTTTTGCATCCACCGAGAGAACCATATTTGGAGACTTCTCCATTTCACTTTCATAATATTCCGGATGACTTTCTTTTGCAGAAAAGGAAGAGGTGCAGCCCGAACTTATTACGTCACTCATTCTGATTGGCTCCATTGCATTTTGCTCTGTAGAGCAAGAACTCAAAGCCATAACAGAAAGAACTAAAAATACAATTTGCTTTACCATATCTATTGCTTATTTTGAATTGAACGAATTGATTCTAACAACTTATAAGTGTCGATAAACGCTTCTAAAGATTGTATTGATGATACTTTTTTCCCTTCTACCGTATCTACAAAGTTTTTAATTGTATCATAGAAACCTTGGGTGACTATCTGATTATTTGGTAGGGTTGGCACGAAATCATTACTATTGAATAAGCTTTCTTCTACCCTTTTCTGATGATAAACTTTCTCCAATGGTATTCCCATTAAGGTATGTTGTTTGCCTTTATATGTCAAACTGTTCATCCCTTTCAGCTCGAAAATACCGTTGGGAGTGTTGATGGTCATACTCTCTTGGGCATCATTCCAAGAATAGCCAGTTGACAACTCTAATATCCTAGTGGCTTTTTCATGTCTGGGCACCAACATTAATGTATGATGCCCTATCCATTCTGCACATTTAATTTCAGCTTTTCCTACAAAATTATGTGACAAATCGTCATCCCCGCTGTCACTCCTGCTCAGCCGGCTGCGGGGCGATGGCTGGCTGGGACGATGGTGGCTGGCGGTGGGGTGCTACTGCTTGTCGGTATTGGCAAAATACTTCTTGTATATCATGTAGTAGATGTCCAGCCATCCGTCGGTGAGCAGCCATCTGAGCCTGTTGGCCAACTCCGGATGACGGTCTATAAACTCTACCACCTGGGGGTTGTATCGGGTGCCGGCTTCTTGGCGGAACTCGTTGATTACGGTGTTGAATGTCTTCGGGTTCTTATAGTTGCGGCCTATGCGCTCTGTAGCTGCCTGCAGGCAGTCGCTCAGGGTGAGTATGTCGATGAGCAGGCGGTAAGGCGAGCGGGTGTTGTCGAAGTCTGCAGGGTAACCTCCTTTGCCGTTGTACCACTTGTGGTGACCCAGAATGGCATCGTGGAATGGCGCCAGTCGTGGGTCGAGCTCCAGAAACCGCAGTCCGCGACGCGGATGCCCCTGTATAATTTTGCGCTCCATATCGGTGAGCGGTCTGAAGTCGTTGTTGACCACGGGAACCATGATAGTCTTGCCCAAGTCGTGAAACTCTGCCGCCCTGCGCATGTATTCCACGAACAGCTTCTTGTGCCTGGTCACGTTGCGCGCGTTCTGACAGCCCAGGTAGCCTACCAGCAGCTGCGGTTCTTTCTTCACCATGGCGCTGATGATGGTCGTGGCTATCTCTGCCACGTGCACCGAGTGGGCATAGGTGGGCAAGTCGGTGGTCACGATGAGCTCTTCGAGGAAGTCGACCCTCTCTTCGGGCTTCAGGTATCGCGTGATGCGCTCGTAGACGACCAGTGTCTTGAGCATCTTTACAAACTGGGTGGAGTGCTGGTCATCGTGGCGGTTTCTGAACGCCGTTACAATATGTCCGCACAGCAGTTTGACCGTACGGCGCTTCTCTCTGTAGGGGATATCGGCAATGTCGTTGAGGTAGAGTATCGAGTAATACTGCTGGATGAAGTCCATGAACTCCTCGTCGTTGAGCCTTACGCCCTTTATCAGGTTCCAGTTGCGGGCATACCGGCTCTTGTAGGCGTCCAGAGCTTCCTTTGCGGTGATTTGTTGGAGCCTTACCTGCATGAGCAGCATGTTCATATACTGCTCGTCGTCCATGTTTTTCTTTTTCTTGTAGCTCTTTACCAGCTTGGTCATAAGCCATGTGGCTTCCTGGCTCTTCATCATGGTGCTGTCGTAGAGATACACGTTGCGTATCAGCAGCTCGTCCATCCTTTCTGCCTTGTTCTTCAGTCTTGCCATCAGACTCGGAGAGATGTGGATGGTCGTGTCATTGAGCATGAGGCGCATGGTGCGCATGTTCGTGCGCAACTGTCTTACGGTCATTATCTTGCTGTTGAACCAAGCAAAGCTCGACAGGTTGTAAAGGGCTGTGACGCGACACTGCTTGTAGGCGGGAAAACGCTCGCTCTCCTTGCCGAGCACCGCTCTGAAGTGGTTGTATGACGTACGGAGCGTGGTGGTGTCGTTGTCGAGACTGAAGATGTGGAAATAGGCCACTCCCCGCCACAGGTGCAGCCAGTTGTCCATGCGCAGGCTGTCGGGCTGGTGGTCGCTGTAGCGTTGCATGGCGTCGCAGAGGGTGAGCGTGTTGAAGGGGTCGGCCTTGCCGGCTCTCAAATAATCCAGGGTGAAAGCTCTGATGAATTCGCTGTAGAGGCTGCGGTCGTTGAGCACCTCTCCGACGGTCACGGCGTGGTTGATGCTGTCGATAATCAGCCTGTTGGACAGGTTTATCTCATGGTTCTTCCTTGCCCGCACCTGTAGAAACCTCGTCCACTGGTCGTGGTCGCGTATCTGGAAGATGCTGTCATTGTAGCGGTTGTACTCCACGCGGTTTTGTGCCAATGTGCGAAACCACTTTCTGAATTCGTAGTGATGTGCGGGTGAGGCTGGCTGTGCCATGCACGCGATGGTGCAGACGATGGCGGCAAGCATGATGGATAGCCGTTTGCCGCTGTTACCCGATGACAGCCTTGCGGGGCGGTGGAAAATCTCGCAAGGCATAGATGGTATACACATCTTGTTATAATATTCTGTTCAAGTAAGACATTGTCTCTGTCTGATACCGCTGTGTGTCATTCATTATGCACACGACAATAACTATTGCAAATTTCGTCATTTATTCTGATATGGCAAATTATTTTTCTATAATTTCTATTGGCTTGCTGACAAAAAGTGGCTACACCCTTGTCTGCACCGCCATTTAGGCGGTTTTCTACTGCTTCTGGGCATCCATCGTGGCTGTTGCCGTGCTCCAGATCGCGATGGTGGAGGGCGGGGAGAGTAGGGCGCCGCTTGATGTAAGGTTTTCTCAGAGGCATGTAATTATGGACGCAGCCATCTTAAAGTTGAAATCATGGCACGAAACGAGTATATCCAGGTTTGCCGTCATCGTTTCATGCTTCGCAATTCTTATTTCGTGCTTCGCCACGAGGATGGTGTGGCCCTCGGCAGTATTTGCGCGGGTGAGCCACCGCGCGGAGGTGGGCGCGGGGCGGGCAGAGGGCATCGCCGCTCCCTCCGCCCATAGCCGTGTGGGCACCGACCCCATCGCCGCTCCCTCCGCGCGCCGCTGCCAGGTCGTCGTGACAATCGCCGTGATTACACCTTATTATATATATAGCGTGGCGCTGATGGCGCAGCTTCGGACTCTCATCACCGAGATGCTATCTAAAAATTGCACAAAAGTTGCGCTTTGTGCACAGTTTGCGTAAGACTGTGCAAATTTTTTCTCTTTAATTTGCATAAGCTGTAAAATATTTGTAATTTTGCGCCGTATTTGCATTAAAATCAATATAATTAAATATATTTTTTATGAGTTTGAACATTGTTGTACTTGCAAAGCAGGTACCAGACACAAGAAATGTGGGCAAAGACGCGATGACCGCAGAAGGCACTGTAAACCGTGCCGCGTTGCCCGCTATCTTCAACCCCGAAGACTTGAACGCCCTTGAGCAGGCTCTGCGTCTGAAAGAGCAGAATCCCGGCAGCACCGTAGGAGTGCTCACCATGGGTCCTCCCCGTGCCGGCGAGATAATCCGTCAGGGCCTCTATCGTGGCACCGATACCGGATGGCTGCTTACCGACCGTCTGTTTGCCGGCGCCGATACCCTGGCTACCTCTTATGCACTGGCTACAGCCATCAAGAAGATAGGCAATGTAGATATCGTTATCGGAGGTCGTCAGGCCATCGACGGTGATACCGCCCAGGTAGGTCCTCAGGTAGCCCAGAAGCTGGGTCTCAACCAGGTGACCTATGCAGAGGAAATCATCAAGGTAGAAGACGGCAAGGCCACCATCCGTCGTCACATCGACGGTGGCGTGGAGACAGTCGAGGCTCCTCTGCCTGTAGTGGTAACGGTAAACGGAAGCGCTGCTCCCTGCCGCCCCTGCAATGCCAAGCTGGTGATGAAGTACAAGTATGCTACCTGTCCTATGGAGCGCAAGGGCGACGAGCCCTGGTCTGCTCTCTATGACGAGCGCCCCTATCTGACCCTCAATCAGTGGTCGGTAGCCGACGTCGATGGTGACCCCGGACAGTGTGGTCTGGCTGGCTCACCCACCAAGGTAAAGGCTGTAAAGAACATCGTGTTCCAGGCCAAGGAAAGCAAGACCCTTACAGCGAGCGACGCCGACGTCGAGGGTCTGGTAAAGGAATTGTTGGACGAAAAGATTATAGGTTAAGGATATGAACAACGTATTTGTATATTGCGAAGTCGAAGGCACACAGGTTGCCGAGGTTTCTCAGGAATTGCTTACTAAAGGCCGCAAGCTGGCCAACGAACTGGGTGTGGAGCTCCACGCTGTCGTTGCCGGTACAGGCGTCAAGGGCCAGGTGGAAGACCAGATTCTTCCCTACGGCGTTGACAAGTTGTTCGTGTTCGACGGTGAGGGTCTCTTCCCCTACACCTCGGCTCCCCATACCGATATCATGGTCAACCTCTTCAAGGAGGAGCAGCCACAGATAGCTCTGATGGGTGCAACCGTGATTGGCCGCGACCTGGGTCCCCGCGTGAGCTCATCACTCACATCGGGTCTTACAGCCGACTGTACCCAGCTCGAGATTGGTGACTATGACGACAAGAAGAGCGGCAAGCACTACGACAATCTGTTGTATCAGATTCGTCCTGCCTTTGGTGGTAACATCGTGGCCACCATCGTCAATCCCGACCACCGTCCTCAGATGGCCACCGTACGCTCTGGCGTGATGCAGAAAGCTCTCTACGAGGGCAACGCCAAGGGTGAGGTTGTCTATCCCGAGGTGAGCAAGTATGTCTCTGACGAGGCCTACGTAGTCAAGGTTCTCGACCGTCATGTCGAGGCTGCCAAGCACAACCTCAAGGGTGCCCCCATCGTGGTAGCCGGTGGTTACGGTGTAGGTAGCAAGGAAGCCTTCGACCAGCTCTTCCAACTGGCCAAGGAGCTGCATGGTGAGGTTGGTGCCAGCCGTGCCGCTGTCGATGCCGGATGGGTAGACCACGACCGCCAGATTGGTCAGACCGGTGTCACCGTTCATCCCAAGGTATATATCGCCTGTGGTATTTCCGGTCAGATTCAGCACATTGCCGGTATGCAGGACTCAGGCATCATCATCTCTATCAACAACGACCCCGAGGCTCCCATCAACAAGATTGCCGACTATGTCATCGTGGGTAACGTGGAAGAGGTAGTGCCCAAACTCATCAAGTATTACAAACAAAATTCTAAGTAAAGCCCCTCCCTATCCCTCCCCAAGGGGAGGGTATCAAAGGGGGGATGGGTGTTGTTGATGAAAAAAGGTGATACAGCTTATGGATTTCAGGATGCTTCTCCCTGCCTTTATCCCATATTGAAGGCCTTTGCCAAGGAGAACCGCCGCCACTTGACTCCGTGTGAATCCTTGCTGTGGAACTATCTGAGAAGAACCAGAAGCTGTGGTTACCATTTTCGCCGGCAGCATATCATAGGCGATTACATTGTCGATTTTGCCTGTGTTGAGAAGAAACTTGTAATTGAAATAGCTGGCGCTTACCATGCAGAGCCGCGCCAGGCGGCCGATGACAGTTTGCGGAGCGAATGGCTCGAGCAGAGAGGTTATGAGGTAATACGCTTTTCCAATAAACAGGTACTCCAGGAAATCGAGAATGTGCTAAGAGAGATAGACAATAGAATAAAAAACAAATAAACAGCCTTCATTTTCTACTCCCTCCCCTTGGGGAAGGTCGGGGTGGGGCTAATATAAGATTATGGCTAATTATTATACAGACCATCCAGAGATCGCGTTCCACCTGAACCATCCTCTGATGAAGCGCATCGTTGAGCTCAAGGAGCGCGACTATGCAGACAAAGACCAGTTTGCTGACGCCCCCGTCAACTACGAGGACGCCATCGAGAACTACAAGCGCATCCTGGATATCACCGGTGATGTGGCTGCTAACATTATCGAGCCTAACTCTGAGGATGTAGACCTTGAGGGTCCACACCTCGTTGACGGTCGCATGGTGTATGCCAGCAAGACCTTCGAGAACCTCGACGCTACACGTAAGGCCGGACTCTGGGGCATCTCTATGCCTCGTCGCTACAACGGTCTGAACATCCCCAACGTGGTGTTCTCTATGTTGTCAGAGGTTATCTCTGCTGCCGATGCCGGCTTCCAGAACGTATGGAGCCTCCAGAGCTGTATCGACACTCTCTATGAGTTCGGTTCAGAGGAGCAGCGCCAGAAGTATATTCCCCGTATCGCTGCCGGCGAGACCATGTCTATGGACCTCACCGAGCCCGATGCCGGTTCAGACCTCCAGCGCGTGATGCTCAAGGCCACTCAGGACGAGGACGGCACATGGCGCCTGAACGGTGTGAAGCGTTTCATCACCAATGGTGACTCTGATATCCACCTCGTGCTGGCCCGCTCGGAAGAGGGAACCAAGGACGGCCGTGGTCTGTCTATGTTCATCTACGACAAGCGCGACGGTGGTGTCACCGTACGTCATATCGAGCACAAGCTGGGTATCCACGGTTCACCTACCTGTGAGCTCGTGTACAAGAATGCCAAGGCTGAGCTCTGCGGCAGCACCCGTATGGGTCTTATCAAGTATGTGATGGCGCTGATGAACGGTGCCCGTCTCGGTATCGCCGCCCAGTCGGTTGGTGTAGAGCAGGAGGCTTACAACGAGGGTCTTGCCTACGCCAAGGAGCGTGCCCAGTTCGGTCAGAAGATTGTCAACTTCCCCGCCGTATATGACATGCTGTCACGCATGAAGGCCAAACTCGATGCCGGTCGTTCGCTGCTCTATCAGACAGCACGCTATGTAGACATCTACAAGTCGCTCGAAGACATCGCCCGTGAGCGCAAGCTCACCGCCGAGGAGCGTGCAGAGATGAAGAAGTATACCCGTCTGGCCGACGCGTTCACTCCCGTTGCCAAGGGTATGAACTCCGAGTATGCCAACCAGAACGCCTACGATGCCATCAGCATCCACGGTGGTTCGGGCTTCATCATGGAGTACAAGTGTCAGCGCTTGTTCCGCGACGCCCGTATCTTCTCTATCTACGAGGGTACCACCCAGCTGCAGGTTGTGGCTGCTATCCGCTATATCACCAACGGCACCTACCTCGCCATCATGAAGGAGATGCTCGAGGCTGAGGTATGCGACTGCATGAAGCCTCTGCAGGCTCGTGTGGCCAAGATGGTAGAGCAGTATGAGGCTGCCATCAATGCTGTCAAGGACGCCCAGAACCAGGAGGTTCATGACTTCCTCGGCCGTCGTCTCTACGACATGACCGCAGAAATCATCATGTCACTGCTTATCATCGAGGACGCCAGCCGCGCTCCCGAACTCTTCAAGAAGAGTGCCCACGTATATGTGCGCATGGCCGAAGAGAACGTACTGGGCAAGGCTGCTTACATCCAGAACTTCAAAGCAGAGGACCTCGCAGCCTTCCGCGCTGTCGAGACCGAAACAGCAGAGTAATCGGGTTATACATATTAAGTATAGAGGGCGTCACTCCTGTCATGGGAGTGGCGCCCTCGCTCTTTCTATACACCTTATTATATATATAGCAGCAGAGAAAGCCTCCCGAAACCTTTGCATATGTCAATATCTTTTATTAATATTGCAGTAGGTTAATCAACGGATGTTACTAATCAAACCCAATAACAAATGAAACGAATCTTATTGATGTCAGCCGCAGCAATGGCGTCGGCGGCACTGTCGGCGCAGACGGTCAAGACGATGAGCGACTTGAAGCCGGAACAGAAGTCGATGGCTATAAGCCTGAAACTCACCGGCAGACTATCGGCCGAGCCAAAGGGAGACTATCGCCAGATGCGCGACCTGTGTTTCCAAGTGCGTACAATCGACCTTGGCGATGCCCAAAGCACCGAGATTCCCAAGAACGCTTTCCACTCGCGCCACCAACTTCAAAATATCATCCTGCCCAAGGCGTTGAAAACCATCGGAACCCAGGCTTTCTTCGCCTGCGACAAACTGCAGGCTGTCACCATTCCCGCTTCGGTAGATACCATTGGCGCTGCCGCCTTCTCGGGATGCAAGAGCATGACAGAAGTGACCATCGAGGGTGCGCCCGTGATAGGAGAGTATGCTTTCGCGCGTCTGTCGGGACTGACGACGGTGAGGGTAAACTCAATGACGCCGCCCAAGGCTTCGGTGTCTTCTTTCTACGGCATCGTGCCGGGCAGCGTGAAGCTCGTGGTGCCCAAGGGCAGCGAGAAGGCTTATATGAAGGCGGCTGGCTGGAGCTGTTTCTATGCCGAGCCGAGGCTTGCCAGCGAGGTAAGTGACCCTCGGCAGTGTCTCATCCCCATGCCGCAGGAGCTGAGTGTCAAGAAGGGGGCGAAGACCTTCAATGTGCATACAGCATGGCACATCGTGGTGACAGCTGCTGATGACAATGCAAATGCTCTGGACAATGAGAAAGAGCGGGCTCGCGAGATGCTCAGCAACCGTATTGGCAATATAGTGAACAGCCGTCAGCGCGGTGTACGGCTCGTGCTCGGTATCGACCCTACACTTGCCGATGACGAGGCTTACACCATGGTCGTCGACTCTAAGGGCGTGTGCATCAAGGGTAAGACTCCCCGCGGTGTGTTCTGGGGACTGATGACTCTCGACCAGGTTCTGCGCGGCTCGGGCAACAAGGAATGTGTTGACGCCATCCCGCAACTTACCATCAAAGATACGCCCCGTACTCACGTACGCGAGTTGATGGTAGACCCTGCCCGTACGTTCATACCTATAGACGAGCTCAAGGCGTTTGTCCCCGAGATGGCCCGCTATAAGCTCAATGCCATCCACCTGCATTTGGTCGACGACCAGGCTTGGCGCATCGAGATTAAAAAATATCCCCAGCTCACCGAGCAGGCTTCCATGCGCTGGGGACAGGACGACTTGCTGATGCCCTACAAGGGCTATTACACCCAGGAGCAGATGCGCGACTTGGTGGAGTATGCTGCCAAGTATCATGTGGAGATTATACCCGAAATCGAGATGCCTGGCTATGAGGTGGCTGCCATCAGCGTGTTCCCCGAACTTACTTGCCATCAGCGTCAGGTTCCTATCCGCACCACTTGCGGTGTGTCCAACGAGCTGCTGTGCCCCGGCAATGCCTTCACCTATGAGTTTCTGGGCAATGTATTCCAGGAAATAGCCAACATCTTCCCCTCCAAGTATATCCATCTCGGCGGCGACGAGGCTGGCAACCCCGCCCTCGACTGCTGGACCGACTGCCCCAAGTGTCAGGCTCTGAAGAGACAGCTCGGCATTACCACCATCGACCGTTCGGAAAACTGGAAACTGCAGGGCTACCTGTTTGACCGTATCATCGGGCTTCTGCGCGATACCTACAACAAGACTCCCATGTTCTGGTACGAGACCGACTTCAAGAAGATTCAGCCTGGATGTGTCACCTTTGCCTGGCGAGACGGACTCACCGACAAGGCCCTTGAAGCCGCTGTCAATAACAACGCACGCATAATGCTTTGCCCGGGCGAGCACTGCTACTTCGACTATCCCATGGCCAAGGGCGATATGCCGGAGGTAAACTGGGGTATGCCCGTTACATCGCTCGAGGCTACTTACTCTATTGACCCGTCGTGGGGCAGAGACCAGAGCTTCGAGGACAACAACCTCTTTGGTGTTGCTGGAACGCTGTGGAGTGAGTGCATCACTTCGCCCGAACGTATCTACTATCAGGCTTATCCGCGCGCGATTGCTCTTGCCGAGGCTGGATGGACACGCAACAAGCCTTCTTATGGCAACTTCCTCGTGCGTCTGAAACCTACCGCAAAGGATATGATGAGGCGTGGCGTTACTTACTCACTCGAATACTAATGGCGTTACTGTCAGGATAAATCTCTTCACTCTAAACAGCAAAGGGCTGATACTCCTCGCGAGGTATCAGCCCTTTGTGGTTGTCTTTGTTTGGGTTATAAGAGCCATAGCCATAAGCCGAGACAGCCTGTTCGCAGCCAGCATAATTATCATATCCCCTATACCTTATTATATATATATGCCCCTGCCAGCCTGCGGTCATGGCTGGGACGGCGGTCGACGTTGCACTTTTTTCTCACATTATTGATGGAAAGTTGTCCGATGTCGCAAAAAAAGAGTATATTTGCATCAGATAGACAAGTATGACCCATGAGCAGCTCACTGATAGACAGACAGACCGTAGAGAAGATTAAAGATGCGTGCAATATCGTTGATGTAGTTTCCGAATTTGTTACCCTCCACAAGAGTGGGGCCAACTACAAGGGTCTCTGTCCCTTCCACAATGAGCGCACTCCCTCCTTCTTCGTTTCTCCTGCCCGTGGCACTTGCCACTGCTTCGGCTGCGGCAAGGGCGGCAACTCCGTGACCTTTATCATGGAGCATGAGCAGATGACCTATCCCGAAGCTCTGCGCTGGCTTGCAGCCAAGTATCACATCGAGATACAGGAACGCGAGATGACCGACGAGGAACGCAAGCAGCAGAGTGAGCGTGAGTCGATGTTCATCGTCAACGAGTGGGTCGCCAAATACTTCGAGAGCCAGCTCCAGACTGATGGCGAGGGCACTGCCTATGGTCTGGCTTACTTCCGCAGCCGTGGTTTCCGCGACGATATCATCGCCAAGTTCCGTCTGGGCTACGACCTGCAAGACCGCTTTGCGCTCGCCCGTCGTGCCAAGAGCGAAGGCTATCAGGCAGAGTTCCTCCTCAAGACCGGCATCTGCTACAAGACCGACCGTGGCGACCTCATCGACCGATACGCCGGCAGAGTCGTTTTCCCGTGGATTGGACTCAGCGGCAAGGTTGTCGGCTTTACCGCCCGTGTGCTTGACCAGCGTACCAAGGGCGTTGAGAAGAAGTATGTCAACTCGCCCGACTCCGAGGTTTACCACAAAGCCAGTCTGCTCTACGGCATCTACCAGGCCAAGAAGGCCATCGCCAAGCTCGACCGCGTCTATCTCGTCGAGGGTCAGGCCGACGTCATCTCCATGTACCAGGCCGGCATCGAGAACGTGGTCGCCGGTTCGGGCACCGCCCTCAGCTTTGCCCAGATACACATGCTGCACCGTCTCACCTCCAATATCACTCTCATCTATGATGACGACGAGGCCGGACTCCATGCCGCCCTCAAGGGCACCGACATGCTGCTCTCCGAGGGTATGAACCTCAAGGTGCTGCTGCTGCCCGACGGCGAAGACCCCGACAGCTTCGCCCGCAAGCATACGGCTGAAGAGCTCAAGCAGTATATCGAGCAGCACGAGACAGACTTCATCCAGTTCAAGACCAACCTGCTGCTCAAGGATGTCACCGACCCCATTAAGCGCACCGAAGCCATCAACTCTATCGTGAAGAGCATCTCGCTCGTGACCAACCCCATACTCCGCGACACCTACGTGCAGAGCTGCGTGGCGCGCACCGGTGTGGCTGAGGCTACCCTTATCAACACCATGAACCGCTTCATCCGCGAGCAGAAGGAGAGCAAAAACTCTGAAGCCCGCCGTGAGCAGGAAGCGCCTCAGGTGGTCACCCCCACCAATGTGATGGCTGCCCCCGCGTCGTCGGTCTCTCCGCAGGAGAAGGTAGAGCGTATGCTTGCCCAGATGATTGTGCGCGATGGCAGCAAGGTGGCTTTCCGCAATATCCCTGCCGCCGGCGATGCCACCATCGACCTCACCGTGGCGCAGTACATCTACTATGATTTGCAGGCCGACCATCTCGCGCTGTCCAATCCCCTCTACGCCCGCATCCTCGACGACGCCTTCCGGCATAGCGCCGACGAGGGCTTCGACTCCCTCCAATACTTTGTCCACCACTCCGACATTGACATCTGCAAGGTGGCTGCCGAGCTGAGTGTCGACCAGCTGCAGCTCATCAAGAACGAAGAGCCCAAGAAAAAGCTCACCGCTGACGAGGTCAAGGCTCTGCAGCTCGAGGCCGAAGAGCGGCTCCGCGTCGATACCGTCCATCTGCTGCTCGACTTCCGCATGGACTATACCGAGCGTCGCCTGAAGCAGCTTGGCGACGAAATCAATGCGGCGGTCAGCGACCCAGCCCGTATGACCAGCCTGCTCAAGGAGTATGCTGACATACAGAAAGTGCGCAATGCCTATGCACAGAAATTAGGCAATAACGTCATCAGATAAACGCCTATGAGTTACGGTTTTCTTGTCTTTATTCTCTTGGCTTCTATCGTTGGTGCCGTAGTGAGATACTATTATCAGAAATACATTGGTTCCAAGTTGGAGATGTTCAAGCTCGAGAACATCAATGCCCAGACCAATCTCGAGGTGGTCAGCGACACCCTGCGCAAGATGATTTGCACCTACGCCTGGACCAAGGAGGGCGAGTCCAATGTCTGTCATTTCGACTACCAGGGTGCCCACTTCAGTATCGAACTTACCGACAATGACCCTTTCACCCAACTCTCATTATATTACATCCATCTCGTGTCGTTGGAAGACATCAACGTCGTCCGCGCGGTATGCAACAAGTATTCCTCCACCAAGAACCCGTTCAAGGTGGTCTATTCCGTCAATCAGGAACACCACGGTGCCGCTATCCACATCATCTGTAGTCTTCTTCTCAATGAGGTCAACGCCCATGAATTGCTGACGAAGGTCATGGCGCAGATGTTTGAGATGAGGCGGTTGGTCGTGGCCGAAATCGAGAGCGAGACCCAGAAGGCTCGCAGTGTCGATTGCGCCGATTATGAAGTTGCCACAGTCGAGTGGGGTGGAGAGTTGGAACTGCTCCACGAACTCGAGATAGACCGCCAGCCTGCCGTCTTCAGTCACCACGAGGCTGCCGCCCATCCCGTCATCACCCCTCGTGCGCTCCTTGCCACCATGTTTGGCATCACCGACAGCCATATCGACTCGCTTTCCGCCTGGACCAACGACGAAACCCACATCCACATGGGCGAGGACGACGATATTGCCAACTTCCCCCTCTCCGCGTTGCTTATTGCCGATGGCAAGTTCATCCACAGTTGGGTTGGCGTCGAACTTACCTATCATGACGACAGTGGCGATGGCGTCAGTCACAATCTTGGCATCCATCTGGATTCCGAGATGACTACCCCGTCGGTGCTCTATTACCGCGTGACCCTCACGCTGATGCCAGTGTTCGTCCCACCGGTAGTAAGCCCCGTCCTGCTACCCAAACCAGGCGACTGTCATACGTTTGTGGCTGGCTATGAGCTTGTACCCACGAAGCAGCAGACCGACGCCATCAACTACCAGTGGCACGAAGCCCGCGAGAAGTTCAAGTCTGGCGGCGAGAGCCAGCTCACCGCTACCCAGCGGGTGCTTGCCCATTGCGAGCAGCCCGACCTGGCACAGTATATCTACCTGGGTCGCCAGCGTTATCTCGAACGCCGCTTCTTTGATGCCCTCTCCCCGCTCGGTGCAGCCTATGAGCGCTACGCCGCCCGCTACGACCAGATGGGCGCCGACGAGCGTCGCAGCTATTATGAGGTGTGCTATCTCCTTGGCAGTTGTTATTATCATTTGCGCCGTTTCGAGATAGCCCATTTCTATCTCTTCCAGACCCTTTCCATCAACAACCTGATATACACCATGCAGTATGTCAACTGTATGGTGAGCATGGGCAACTGTGATGCCTTGCGCTTCATCGACTCCTCGCTTGCCAATCTGAAGCGCTCGATGGACATGGGCAGCCTCAACAGCAACTGTCTCAACTTCTATTACTTCCTCCAGCGCCGCAAGGTTGAGTTCATGCTCAACGCCCACCGCGTCGACGAGGCCGAGCAGTTGTTGCGCACCATGCTCGACGGCAATCCCAACAGCGACTTTGCCATTGAGCGACTCGCCGAGATACAGAAAGAAAAAGAGAAACTATGACATCGATTATCCTGTGGACGTTGCTTGCCATCGACATTGTTCTGGTGATAATGGCGCTGGTCAAGGTGTTGCTCGAAGAGCTGCAGCCCTTCAAGGCAATGTTCTGGGTGATGACCATCATCTTCGTGCCCATTCTGGGATTGGTGCTTTTCTTCTTTTTCGGCAAGAATCTCCACAAGAAGCGACTCCTCAGCGACCGCACCCATATGCTCATCGCCGAGCGCATCTATGAGGGATTTACCGCCCAGGACGACCTCGTCATCCCAGCCCGCCATGAGCGCGTCATCAACTTCTTTGCCCGCCTTACCCTGGCGTTTCCCTTCAAGAACAATCGCATTGAGATACTCTCCGAGGGCTCCGATTTCTTTCTCAACCTCCTTCACGACATCGGTCAGGCCCAGAGCCATATCCATCTCATTACCTATATCTTCACCGACGATGCCCTGGGCCGTCTCGTTGCCGATGCCCTCATCGACAAGGCCCGCGAGGGTGTCGAAGTGCGCGTCATCTACGACGATGTGGGCAGTTGGGAGACCAGCAACCGTTTCTTCGAGCGTTTGCGTGGTGCCGGTGTCGATGTCGTGTCTTTCATGCCCGTGCGTTTCCCTGCCTTTACCGGCAAGGTCAACTACCGCAACCACCGCAAGATATGCGTCGTCGACGGCAAGGTGGGCTATATCGGCGGCATGAACCTCGCGCTGCGCTATGCCAAGGGCGGTCGTGGTCGCGACTGGTGCGATACCCACCTCCGCGTTTGTGGTGCCGTCGTTTCTTCACTCCAGCGCTCCTTTATCGATGACTGGTATCTCGTAGACCATTCCATTTTGCGCGACGACAAGTACTATCCAGCCCCCACTGTCGAGCCCAACGACTGTCTGGCACAGGTCGTGCTGAGCAGCCCGCTTCTTCCCTGGAACGGACTGATGCAGGGCTATGTCAGCCTCATCTACGAGGCGCGCAAGTATGTCTACATCGAGACGCCCTATTTCATCCCGCCCCAGCCCGTGCTTATGGCGCTTACCACCAAGGCCCTCGCCGGCGTCGATGTCTGCGTGATGCTGCCCGAGCATGCCGACCGCTGGTTTGTCGAGCACGCCGCCCGCTCTTATATAGACCGTGCCCACGATGCCGGAGTCAAGTTCTACCTCTACCAGCCAGGCATCAACCATTCCAAGTTGCTCATCATCGACGATATGGTCTGCTCCTGTGGCTCCACCAATATCGATTTCCGTAGTTTTGAGAACAATTGCGAGTCCAATCTTTTCATCTACGACACCGAGATGGCGCTCCGCATGAAGCATCTGTTCCTTGGCGACCTCGCCCATTGCAGTCCCCTGGACGATAACTACCTTTTCCAGCACCACACTATCCATCAGCGCCTCGCCGACGGCGTAGTGCGTATGTTCTCGCCACTGATGTAGACCCCGTTGCCGCGGTAATCACCGGCAGATGTTGCCTATAGCGTAAAGCGGATAGATGAGGATGTCGTCAAATTCGCCGAAGTTCTCCAGAGATGTACGGATGCCTTTGTCCAGTTGCTTGGCATCCATGAAGATGCGCATGCTCTGCA
This sequence comes from Prevotella sp. P4-51, assembly GCF_002251455.1. NCBI lineage: Bacteria > Pseudomonadati > Bacteroidota > Bacteroidia > Bacteroidales > Prevotellaceae > Prevotella > Prevotella sp. P4-51. The sequence goes on along the minus strand of NZ_NPJM01000066.1, from coordinate 100,159 downwards.
TCGTGCCACGTACTCCGGCTTTTACTTCTATCGGATATATTCTTCCTTTGCGTGAGACTACGTAGTCCACCTCTGCATTGGAGTTCTTTTTCTCCCTGTGCCAGCAATAGAGATTGTCATTCAGGTATGGCGGGCGGCTCTTCACCAGTTCGTCGCCTACAAATACCTCTGCCAGAGCCCCTCGGTTTACGAGTTTGATGTCGTCTGAGACGAGTATGTCCGTCAAGTCGAGTTCGAGAGTCCGTTGCAGCAACCCCGTATCCATAAAGATATATCTTTTGTATTTTTCTTTGGCTTCAGCATACAGCGGCACACCGTTGCTGTCGGTGTGTACCACTGTATAGATGAGTCCCGCCATGCAGAGCATGTCCAACGCTTCCTTCACTACAGGGGTGCGATAGTCGCTGCCCACTTGTGTATATACAAATTTGCCTTGTCCCTGCAGGGCTACCGACCGCAGTACGTCTCTCAGCACGTTGACGGGAAACTTCTCGTGATATTTCTTGAAATCATCCTGATACGAAATCATCAGTTCGCTCAATATCTGCTGACATTTCAGCATGCTTCCAGTCTCCACATAACGGGCCACACACTCGGGCATGCCACCGATGACGAGAAATACCCTAAGGTATTCCAGCGCCTTGGCATGGATGAGCTCGGGTAATGGGTCTTCCGGCGTAGCCTGGACCACCATGTCGGCGAGCGTGCGTTTGTCGAGCGCCCATAAGAACTCCTGGAAACTGAACGAATACATAAACAGCGAGCGTATTCGTCCTACTCCGAATGACGGCAGGTCTCTCAGCGCAAACTCCAACAGCGAACCGGCGGCGATGACATGGAGCAGAGGCATCTTCTCATAGAAGTATCTCAGCCTGTTGATAGCGGCAGGACACGCTTGTATTTCATCGAAAAACAGCAGTGTGTTGCCCTCTTCGATGGGAGTGTCCAGTATCACAGACAGTTGCTGGCAGATTTGCTGCGGACTATATCCCTTTTCAAAGAGGGTATGCAAATCCTGCCTATCGTTCAGGTCTATCTCCACATAATGCTTGAACCGCTCGCCCAGATGGCGCACGGCTGAAGTCTTGCCCACTTGGCGCGCGCCGCGCAGCAGTAGCGGCTTGTGATTTTCGCTTTCGCTCCAATTCTTCAGTTCTCCGTCAATGGCTCTTTCCAAGTATTTCATCTTCTCGTCTTTTTTTGTTTTCGTGATGACTGTTTGCGCGCAGACCTTGACTGTCAGTATGGTACAAATGGCTGTCTCTGCGCCAATCTTTTGCAAAGATAGTGCAAGCCGAACGCCATAAGCTCGCTTAATGGCTGAGGTGCCGCCTATCTTATGCAAAGATACGAACTTTTGCAGAAATAGGCACCTTAAAACCATACTTTTTTGCAAAAATAGGCATCATAGAAACGGCATTTTTTGTAAAAATAGGCACCTTAGAAACCGTGTTTTTTGCAAAAATAGGCACCTAAGGGCGAATTTCCATGCCCTTGGCGATGGTTTTGATGGCCTTTGCGACCGCCGTGGCTTGCTTTGGACGCGCGGAGATGACGCTTGAAAGTATAATAATCGTTAAAGTTAAGCGGCATAAGTGCCATCCTATCCGAAATAGCCGTAACTTAGCCTTGTTATTCACCATTCTAAAGAAAGGATAAGATATGATGACAATCAGACAAGTAGCCCGTTGCCCCATCTGCGGCAACATCGTAGAAGTATTGCATGCCGGCGCCGGCACGCTCGTGTGCTGCGGACAGCCCATGCAGCTGCTCGAAGCCAACACCACCGATGCCGCCCTGGAGAAGCACGTGCCCGTAATCGAGCGCGTCGACGGCGGTTACCGCGTCACCGTGGGCAGCGTCGAGCATCCCATGACCCCCGAGCACTACATCCAGTGGATAGAGCTGCTCACCGATGAGGGCGTATTGCGACGCGAACTCACGCCGACCGACCGTCCCGTCGCCCTCTTCCAGACCACTGCCCACGTTACCGGAGCCCGCGAATACTGCAATCTGCATGGTCTCTGGGCAGCAAAAATGTAAGTTTTGTGCCTTGCACATATCATTTATTGGCGCCACACACCCCTTAATCGGAGTTTTTTGTCTAACTTTGCATTCGTATGAATGTCAAGAGAGGCAGCAACTTGCTTTTGGGCGGATGTGTGGCGCTGCTTGTGGTGCTATGCTGGCTCAGTATCAGTGCGCCGATGCGTTTCGACGCCCAACGCCACCAGCGTGAGCAGGCCGTGATAGGCTGTCTGCTCCAGATACGTGCAGCCCAGGAAGCCTATCATACCGTCCACGGCACCTACGCACCATCTGTCGACTCGCTTGTCGGCGCCCGGCTGCTCACGCCCACTGCCGCCGTCATCCCCCACAGCGGCGGCCGTAAGTTTGAGATACGCACGGCGGTAGCCACCGGTGCCTCGGGAGCAGCCGTCAGCCTCATGGAGTGTGGAGCCACCTACGACGACTACCTCCAGGGGCTCGATCCACAAGAGATAGAGCGCCTCACGCGCGAAGCCAATGACAACGGCAAATTTGCCGGACTGAAAATAGGAGACCTCACAACACCTGACAACAATGCTGGAAACTGGGAATGAAACAATGAAGCAACCGCGGATGACACTCCGCATCAGCGACACGTCGCTCGCCTTTGCCATAGCCGACAAGACGGCAGTCAAGGGCGTGGCTTACGAGACCTATACCGTTAGAAGCGGCATCTCGATAGCAGCTAACCTGCGCGAGGCGTTCCGCCAGTCCCAACTGCTCTCTCACCCTACGGGCAGAGCGCAGGTAATGCTGTCGGCACCCACCATGATTGTACCTGTAGAGGAGTTCGACGAGGCCAAGGCCGAGACCCTCTATCGCTACAGCTTTGCCGCCCAAGCCAATACGGAGGTAATCTGCAGCGTGCTGCCCCAGCTCAATGCCGTCGCCATCATGGCCATCAACCGCGACCTCAAGGCGGTCATCGACGACCATTATGCCGACGTCATCTACATGCCTGTCGAGCAACCCGTGTGGAGCTATATGCACCGTCGCGCCGAGACCCATCTCTGCCGCCGCCTTTATGCCTACTTCCACGATGGCTGTGTGAGCATTTTCGCCTTCGACAAGCACCGTTTCCGCTTCTGCAACACCTACTCTGCCACCCGCGCGCAGGACAGCGTATACTATATGCTCTACGTGTGGCAGCAGTTGCAGATGGATGCCGACAAGGACGAGCTCTACATCGCGGGCGCCCCTGTCGATAGCGACGAGATGATGACCTCTCTGCACCGTTATCTGCGCAAGGCTTACACCATGAGCCCCTCGGCAGAGTTCAACCGTGCACCTATCACCGAAATCAAGGGCATTGCGCTCGATGTAGTTACACTTTATATGCGAGGAAGATGAGAATTATCACAGGAATATATAAGGGACGCCACTTCGATATACCACGTTCGTTCAAGGCGCGACCCACTACAGACTTTGCCAAGGAGAATATCTTCAATGTGCTCAATGGATATATAGACCTCGACGGTGCCATGGCGCTCGACCTCTTTGCCGGCACGGGCAGCATATCGCTCGAGATGCTGTCGCGAGGCTGCTCCCAGGTGGTCAGTGTCGAGGCCGACCGCGACCATGCCAACTTCATCCGCCAGTGCATGACCAAGCTGGGCACCGATGCCAACGTGCTCATCCGCGGCGATGTGTTCAGGTTTATCAAGAGTTGCTGCCAGCAGTTCGACTTCATCTTTGCCGACCCGCCCTATGCCCTTGACAACATCGACACCATCCCCGACCTCATCTTCGAGCACAATCTGCTCAAGCCCGACGGCATCCTCGTCGTTGAGCATGGCAAGGCCAACAATTTTGTGTGCCATCCGCGCTATCTGGAGCATAGAGTCTACGGCAGTGTCAACTTCTCCATCTTCAGATAGTCCCTTCCGCCATCATTCCATCCTATATACAAGGAGCACCACCATCACGGGTAGTGCTCCTTTTTGCTTGGCTGCCGCCGCTGTTTTTCACGCTGCTTTGGCCGTTGTTCCAAGTGGCTGTAGACCAATGATTCGGCGTCGTCGTGACCATCGCTGTCGGCTCGTAACGGAAGAAACGAGGGCTCGTGCCAATTGATACGTGGGCTCGTTTCTTATGTCACGAGCCCACGTGCCTTATGTCACGAGCCAGCCACGACCCTCTCCACGGCGCCGGGAGTGGCTGCGAGTTTTGCCGCCCTGACCAAAAAACTTGCATCCCTTGGTCGGCGTCTCGCCTAAAATGATTACTTTTGTCATCACTATGACTATCGACGAATTTATCTCACGCGTGGAGCAGCAGATGGGCTTCAGCCCCACCGCCGACCAGCATCGGGCTGTCACAGAGATAGCCCGCTTTCTCGCTTTCCGTCACGACCATGCCGTGATGGTGATGCGCGGTTCGGCGGGTACGGGCAAGACCACCCTCACCGCTGCCCTGGTGCGCACGCTCGCCAGTCTCCGGCAGAAGATGGTGCTCCTGGCACCCACCGGGCGAGCCGCCAAGGTGCTGTCTCACTACAGCGGCATGGCAGCCTTCACCATCCACCGCAAGATATACCGCGAGCGCTCCGTGGCAGCGGGGGGCGGCGTCTTCAATCTCAACGACAATCTCCATGCCGATACCCTCTTCGTGGTCGATGAGGCTTCGATGATAGCCAACGAGGGCTTGGGCGAGAGCGTCTTTGGCACGGGCTGTCTGCTCGACGACCTTATCACCTATGTCTATGGCGGGCGCAACTGCCGGCTCATGCTCATCGGCGACACCGCCCAGCTCCCGCCTGTGGGCGAGGAAGAGTCTCCGGCGCTCGCTGCCGAGGTGCTCCAGGGCTATGGACTCTCGGTCTTCCAAGCCGACCTCGACGAGGTGGTAAGACAGGCTGGAGAGAGCGGAATACTCTACAACGCCACCCTGATACGCACCATGATTACCCACGACGCCATGACCCAGTTGCCGCGCATACGTCTGCAGGGTTTTGCCGATGTCAGCGTGGTGCCCGGCAACGAACTCATCGAGGCGCTCAGCCAGAGCTACCAACACGTGGGCGTCGACGACACCATCGTCGTGACCCGCTCCAACAAGACGGCGCGTATCTACAATCTCGGCATACGCTCCACCATCCTCGACCGTGGCGACGACCTGCTCTCCTCGGGCGACAGGCTCATGATAGTCAAGAACCATTATCTCCCGCCAGCCTCTGTCCAGGGCGAAGACCGTCCGCCCTTTGCCTTCATTGCCAATGGCGACTGCTGTCGCGTGGTCAAGGTGCGCCGTCAGCGCGAGATGCATGGTCTCAACTTCGCCGACGTGTGGCTCCATTTCCCCGACTACGACAACTATGAGTACCAGTCTACCGTAGTCCTCGACAGCCTCTCTACCGATGCGCCTGCGCTCACCCGCGAGCAGAGCGACCAGCTCTATCAGCGCGTGCTCGACGACTATGCCGACCTGCCCTGCAAGGCCGACCGCATGGCCGCCATGCGCCAGGACCCTTACTTCACCGCTCTGCAAATCAAGTTTGCCTACGCCGTGACCTGCCACAAAGCCCAGGGCGGACAGTGGGCTCACGTCTACATCGACCAGGGATATATGACCGACGACATGCTTACTCCCGATTATATCCACTGGCTCTATACCGCCTTCACCCGAGCCCGTGAGCGCCTCTTCCTCGTCAACTGGCGCGAGGGGCAGATACAGACATAGCCCGCGCGGTGCGGGCTATGTCGTGAGATTACTTGCGGTCCTTCTCTCTGATTTCCACTCTTCTTATCTTGCCTGAGATGGTCTTGGGCAGCTCGTCTACAAACTCGATGATGCGCGGGTACTTGTACGGCGCGGTCTCGCGCTTCACGTGCTGCTGCAGTTCCTTGATGAGGGCGTCGCCAGCCTTGTCCTTCCAGTCGCGCGCCAGCACCACGGTGGCCTTGACCACCATGCCTCTCACCTCGTCGGGCACTCCGGTGATGGCACACTCCACCACAGCCTCGTGGGTCATCAGTGCGCTCTCTACCTCGAAGGGCCCAATGCGGTAGCCACTCGACTTGATGACATCGTCTATGCGGCCTTCAAACCAGTAGTATCCGTCATCGTCGCGCCATGCCATGTCGCCGGTGTGGTAGAGTCCGTCGTGCCACACCTGGTGGGTCATCTCCTCGTCGCGATAGTAGCACTTGAAGAGTCCATAGGGCTTGTGCTCGCCCACCTTGATGCAGATTTCTCCCTTCTCTCCGTCCTCACACTCCGAGCCGTCGGCCTTGAGCAGACGGATGTCGTATTGCGGGTTGGGCTTGCCCATGCTGCCGGGCTTGGGCGTGTTCCAGGGGAAGGTGCCGAGGGTCATGGTGGTCTCGGTCTGCCCGAAACCCTCCATCATGCGTATGCCGGTGAGTTCGTAGAACTTCTGGAACACTGCAGGTTCGAGCGCCTCGCCCGCGGTGGTACAGTACTTGAGCGAGGAGAGGTCGTAGCGCGTGAAGTCTTCCTGTATCATGAAGCGGTAGATGGTGGGCGGCGCGCAGAACGAGGTGATACGGTATTTCTCTATCTGCCTCATGATTTTCTCGGCAGTGAACTTCTCGTGGTCGTAGACGAAGACCGTGGCGCCGGCAAACCACTGGCCGTAGAGCTTGCCCCACACGGCCTTGCCCCAGCCTGTATCTGCCACGGTGAGGTGTATGCTGTCTGCGTTGAGGTTGTGCCAGAACACACCTGTGGCCAGGTGGCCTAAGGCGTAAAGGTGGTCGTGGGCCACCATCTTGGGCTCGCCGCTGGTGCCGCTGGTAAAGTAGATGAGCAGTGTGTCGTCGTTGGTGTTGACATGCTCTGGGCGCACAAAGGCAGGCGCCTTGTCCCACTCTTCGTTCCAGCTGTGGAAGTCTGTGGGCACGGCTTTGCCCAGTTCGGTGTCAGAGTTTACGGCGACGAGCACCTCGACCGTGGGGCTCTCAGCGAGCGAGGCATGTACCTGCGCGGTCACGTAGTCATCGTTCACGCAGACGATGGCCTTGATGCTTGCCCGGTTGTTGCGATACACGATGTCGTGGGCGGTAAGCATGTGGGTGGCGGGTATCGCCACGGCTCCTATCTTGCTCAGCGCCAGCATGGCGAGCCACCACTGGTAGTGGCGCTTGAGTATTAGCATCACCATGTCGCCCCTTCCTATGCCCAGGCTCTGCAGATAACTCGCTGCCTGGTCGGTCTGCTCCTTGAGCTGGGCAAAGGTAAATCGTTTCTCTTCACCCCGCTCGCTGGTCCAGAGCAGCGCCAGCTTGTCGGGAGCCTCTTCGGCCCATGCGTCCATGACGTCGTAAGCAAAGTTGAAGTCCTCCTTGGCCTTGAACTTCAAGTGCTCCTTAAAGTCTTCCTCTGAAGTGAATGTGGTCTGTGCTAAGAATCTTTCTATCATAATCGTAGCGTTGTTGTTATCCTGGGTGAAAACTTAAAAGATGATGGCGAGAAATCTTACTTTGCTCTCGCCCAGCGTGCGCATGCCGTGGGGCTGTGTCGAGTCGAAGATGATGCTGTCGCCCTCGTGCAGCGTGAGCGTCTTCTTGCCGATGGTGAGCTCCATGTCGCCCTCGAGCACCATGTTGAACTCCTGCCCGGCGTGGGTGTTGGTCTCGATGGGCGTGTCGGCAGGCTTTGGCTCCACGGTGACGATGAATGGGTCGGCCTTTCTGCCTCTGAACCCACTTGCCAATGACTCGTACTGGTAGGCTTTGCGTCTCTCTACGCTCAGTCCTTTGCCTTTGCGGGTGAGGAAGTATGAACTCATGTGCGGTTCTTCACCAAACATGAGCACGTCGAGTGGTATATCATACTTCAAGGCTATCTTCTGCAGATTGCTCACATGCAGCTCGCTCTCGGCGTTCTCCATGGCGAGATATTCGACAGTCGTGATGCCGCAGGTGTTGGCCATTTCCTCTACCGTGATGTCGAGCACGTCTCTCAGCCCTTTCAGGCGTTCACTGATTTGCTTGATTGCTTCGTCCATATTTGTCTTGTTGCTTTGGTTGATATGCTTGTTGATGGTGGGGGTGAGCGATGGGGTGGGGGTGATGGTCGCGGGAGTTGGCGCGAGGTCAGTGGGTGGCGATATAGCCCGCTATCCATGCGCCCACCTCGCGGGTACCGTAGTGCTGGCCACCCTCGACCTGAATGTCGGGCGTGCGCACGTGGGCATCGAGGGCGGCGTCGACGGCGCGGCGTATCAGTGCGCCCTCGGCAGCCAGTCCGAAGTGCTCCATCATCATCGCTGCCGACAGTATCTGTGCCACGGGGTTGGCTATGTCTTTCCCCGCCGCCTGGGGCCATGACCCGTGTACCGGCTCGAATACCGGCGTGTGGATCCCGGTCGACGCCGACGGCAGCAGCCCCATGCTTCCCGATATGCAGCTGCCCTCGTCGGTGAGTATGTCGCCAAAGGTATTCTCGGTGACCATCACGTCGAAGAAGGTGGGCTCTACGAGCATGCGCATCGAGGCGTTGTCTACAAACATGTAGTCGGTCTTGACCTCGGGGTAGAGGCCCTCCATCTCCTTGGCGACCTGTCGCCAGAGTCGGCTCGACGCCAGCACGTTGGCCTTGTCTACTACGGTGAGATGGCGGCGGCGCTTCATGGCGTAGTCGTAGGCCACCCTGAGTATGCGCTCCACCTCCTCGCGCGTGTAGTAATTGGTGTCGTAAGCCTTGTTGTCGTCCTGATATTTCTCGCCGAAGTACATGCCGCCCGTGAGCTCTCGTATGCACACGAAGTCTGCCCCGCTCACTATCTCGTCTTTCAGGGGCGACTTGTGGATGAGCCCTGTGAAAGTCTGCACGGGCCGTATGTTGGCAAAGAGCCCCAGCCGCTTGCGCATGGCGAGCAGCCCCTGCTCCGGGCGTACCCGTGCGGTGGGGTCTTTGTCGAACTTGGGGTCGCCCACGGCGGCGAAGAGCACCGCGTCGGCGTTCATGCACGTGGTGAAGGTTTCTTCGGGGAAGGGGTTGCCCACCCGCTCTATGGCGGCGGCTCCGCAGAGCGCGGGGGTGAAGCTGACGTCGTGGGCAAACCTCTCTGCCACGGCCTTGACCACTGCCACTCCCTGTTCCATAATCTCGGGCCCTATGCCGTCGCCCGCCAATACTGCTATGTTGAGTTTCATATCGCTTGTGATTTTAGTTGTCCTTGTTCTGTTGCTTTCTGCTGTCCTCGTAGGCAGCCACCTTGTCGCGGTTGGCCACGAGGAAGTCTATGTCGTCGAGCCCGTTCATCAGGCAGAACTTCTTGTAGCCGTTGAGATCAAAGTGCTCCTGCTCGCCGGTGGCGAGGTTGGTCACCGACTGGTTTACCACGTCCACTCTTACCATCGTGTCGGCGTCGGAGCGTATCGCGGCGAAGAGGTGGCTGAGGAAGCCGTCGCTCACGACGACCGGCAGCACAAAGTTGTTGAGTTCGTTGTTTTTGTGGATATCGGCAAAGAAGCTGCTGATGACCACCCTGAACCCGTAGTCGGCTATGGCCCACGCCGCGTGCTCCCGGCTCGAGCCCGAACCGAAGTTCTTGCCCGCCACGAGTATCTCGCCCTTGTACTTGGGGTCGTTGAGCACAAAGTCCTTGACCTCGGTGCCGTCCTCGTGGTAGCGCCAGTCGCGGAAGAGCAACTTGCCGAAGCCCTCGCGCGTGGTGGCTTTCAGATAGCGCGCCGGCACAATCTGGTCGGTATCTATATTTTCGAGTTCGATGGGTACGCACGTGCTGGTAATGACATTGAATTTCTGTTTCATCTCCTTGTCGTCTTTATTCATTATGGTCTTTACACCTTATTATATTATATGCGCTCACACGGTCATCAGCTCTCGCGGGTCGGCTATCGTGCCGGTGATGGCAGCCGCAGCCGCTACCAGCGGACTTGCCAGTATCGTGCGTGCTCCACGTCCTTGCCGACCCTCAAAGTTACGGTTGCTGGTCGAGACGGCGTATTTGCCTTCGCCCACGCGGTCGTCGTTCATGGCGAGACAAGCCGAGCACCCCGGTTGGCGTATCTCGAAGCCCGCCTCGCGCAGCGTCACGTCGATGCCCTCGGCCTCTATCTCTCTCATCACGCGCCACGAGCCAGGAACCAGCCACGCCACCACGTCGGGGTGACGCTTGCGGCCCTTGACGATTGAGGCGAAGGCGCGGAAGTCTTCCACCCTGCCGTTGGTGCAGGCTCCGAGGAAGACATAGTCTATCTTGTGACCCAGCAGCCGTTCGCCCGGCGCGAATCCCATGTATCGCAGCGCCTTGGCAAATGATGCCCGGCCCTCGCTCTCGATGCTCTCCAGGGTGGGGATGTGGCCCGTGACGGCGATACCCATACCTGGGTTGGTGCCATAGGTGATGCGCGGCTCTATGCAGGCGGCGTCAAAGTGGTATTCGCGGTCGAAGACGGCATCGTCGTCGCTCTTGAGCGTCTGCCAGTAAGCCACAGCCCTGTCCCAGGCGTCGCCCGTGGGAGCGAAGTCGCGCCCCTTGACATACGCCATCGTCACCTCGTCGGGGGCGACTATTCCGCCGCGCGCCCCCATCTCGATTGACAGGTTGCAGAGCGTCAGCCTGCCCTCCATCGACAGTCTGCGCACCGCCTCGCCGGCGTATTCGACGAAGTAGCCCGTAGCTCCCGAGGTGGTGAGTTGGCTCATGAGATAGAGCGCCCTATCCTTGGCGGTGACGCCCTTGCCCAGACTGCCGTCGATGGTGATGCGCATGGTCTTGGGCTTCTGCTGGAGCACACACTGCGAGGCCATGACCATCTCGACCTCGCTCGTGCCGATGCCGAAAGCCACCGCACCCATGGCGCCATGGGTGCTGGTGTGGGAGTCGCCACACACGATGGTCATACCGGGCAGTGAGAGACCCTTCTCTGGGCCCACCACATGGATGATGCCATTGTCGGGGTGCATCACACCGTAGTAGGGCAGCCCAAACTCAGCCGCATTGCGCTCGAGGGCCTCCACCTGAGTCCGCGATACAGGGTCGGCTATCGGCTTGTCCTGGTCGTGGGTGGGGATGTTGTGGTCGGGCATGCAGTAGATTTGTCCGGGACGGAAGCACTGCAGTCCCCGTCGGCGGAGGCTGTCGAAAGCCTGCGGCGAGGTGACCTCGTGACAGTAGAGTCTGTCGATGTACAGTTGGGTGGGGCCGTCGGCAATCTGCTGTACCACGTGGCTGTCCCAAATCTTGTCAAATAGCGTGTTCATTGTATTCTCTGTATTGAAAGGTTGTGCTCTGGCTACAGTCAGCCAGCGGTCTTGAACTTGTTGATGCAGTCTATATAGGCGTCGACCGAAGCGGTGACGATGTCGGTGTTGGCTCCGAAACCGTAGTAGAGATGTCCGTCGTGCTCTACCTGCATGTGTACCTTGCCCACATCGTCGCTGCCCTTGTTGATGGCCTGGATGGTAAACTCGCGGAGCGTCATCTGCTTGAGTATTATCTTCTTGAGCGCCTTGATGGCAGCGTCTACGGGGCCGTTGCTGGTCGAGGCTTCTTCAAACTTCTGTCCAGAGATGTCGATGCCTATGCTGGCGACGCTTCTCACGCCCATGCCGGTGGTAACCTGCAGGAAGTCGAGCTTGATGGCGTGGGAGTCCTTGCGGTCGGCACCCGCCAGCATCAGCACATCATCGTCGGTTACCTCCTTCTTCTTGTCGGCCAGACGGAGGAACCGCTCGTAGACCTTGTCCAGCTTCCCAGGGTCGTCGTAGTCTATGCCCAGCACGCTCAGACGGTGCTTGAGGGCAGCCCTGCCACTGCGGGCGGTGAGCACTATCGACGTGTCGTCGACGCCCACATCCTTGGGGTCCATAATCTCATAGGTACTCACGTTCTTGAGCACTCCGTCCTGGTGGATGCCACTGGAGTGGGCAAAGGCGTTGCGCCCCACGATGGCCTTGTTGGCCTGGATGGGCATATTCATCAGACTGCTCACCATGCGGCTGGTGGCGCTGATGCGGCGCGTATTGATGTTGGTCTCGATGCCCATCTGGCGATGACACTTGAGTATCATGGCTATCTCTTCGAGGGCTGTGTTGCCGGCGCGTTCGCCTATGCCGTTGACGGTCACCTCGACCTGGCGCGCGCCGTTCTGCACACCGCTCAGGGTGTTGGCTGTGGCCATGCCCAGGTCGTTGTGGCAGTGTGTAGAGATGATGGCGCGGTCTATGTGGTCCACGTGCTCCATGAGGTACTTGATTTTGCGGCCATACTCTTCGGGCAGACAGTAGCCGGTGGTGTCGGGGATGTTTACCACCGTGGCTCCCGCCTTGATGACAGCCTCGACCACGCGGGCGAGATACTCATTGTCGGTGCGGCCGGCGTCTTCGGCGTAGAATTCCACATCCTCTACATAGCGCTTGGCATACTTCACCGCCGCCACAGCACGCTCCAGTATCTCTTCGCGGTTGCTGTTGAACTTGTACTGGATGTGCTCGTCGCTGGTGCCTATGCCTGTGTGGATGCGCTTGTGGCGGGCGTAGCTCAGGGCGTCGGCTGCCACGTCTATGTCTTTCTCCACGGCGCGTGTCAGCGCACATATCGTGGGCCAGGTCACTGCCTTTGAAATCTCTATCACTGAGTTGAAGTCGCCGGGACTTGATACCGGGAAGCCTGCTTCAATGACATCGACGCCGAGTTGCTCCAACTGGCGCGCCACCTGTATCTTCTCGACGGTGTTGAGCTGGCATCCGGGAACCTGCTCGCCGTCTCTCAGGGTGGTGTCGAATACAAATAATCTCTCGCTCATAACTCTACTTGTTTTTATACTTGCTTTTACCGTTGGTTTGGGTTGTCCTGAAAATGAAAAAGCCTTTCTCACTTGTAAGTGGAAAGGCTCTGTCTCTCGATGGATGCTTTATTATCATGTTGCCACGCACGCCTCTTCACCTACAACTGTCGGCTGTAGAATAATTAGGCTGCTAATAATAATAGTATTCATCATCTGTGTAATGGATTACGTTTAACCAATTGCAAAGTTAAAGAATAAAATCAATAATGCAAACAATTCGGCGTCTTTTTTATTAAAATAATTATAAATTGTTACCATTTGCGACTTCTTAGACCAATTCTGTGACTTTCGCGGCGTACGCTGCAGCGGTCGGTTTTATGCTAAAAGACAGCGCTTTAGTCGACAAAGTCGGCGCAGTCAATGCTATCATGCCCGCGATGACGGATAATCTTGTTTCGTGGCTTGATTTCATGGTTTCGTGGTAGGAAATCGTCGTTGCAAAGCCCGAAACCACTATTTCGTGCTTTGCCGTCAGGATGTAGACGCACTCGGACAAAGCAGAAGCCTGGAGAGACGGCGCTGATGTCATCTCTCCAGGCTTCTGGGTGGTCTCGGCTTTTGCCAAGATAGTCTCGGGCGTTGTAAAGTTGGTCTCGGCTCTTGCCAAGATAGTCTCGGGAGTTGCCAGGTTAGTCTCGGGCGTTGCCAAGATAGTCTCGGGCATTGTAAAGTTGGTCTCGGGCGTTGCCAAGATAGTCTCGGGCGTTGCCGCGGTGGTGGGCAGCGGGGTGGGGGCTTATCTGTCGGTGATGACCTTGACGCCGCGCGGCTTGGCGAGGATGGTGGTCTTGATGTGGCCGCCGGCGGTGCGCTCGTGCCTTACCTTGACGGCGCCATAGGGGGTGGGGTAGGAGCCCTCGGCCCAGTCGAGATGACCCAGATGCGGACGTATGCGCAGGGTGCGGCATCCCGGCTGGACTACCTCAAACCCCAGCACGTGGCGCGACAGCCAGGCGGTGGGGCCCGAAGCCCAGCCATGACACAGGCTGCCACGGAAGCCCGGGTAGCAGTAGGCTCCGAAGTCGCCATGTACATTCTTGCGCGCGGGGTTGCCTATCTCGTCGATGCGGTTGGCATTGCTGCCCCACGCCGGGTCATAGTCTTCCCAGAAGGTGGTGGCTCCGAGGTCGAGCATGCCGCCCCAGTATCGGCTGATGGCGTCGAGCGCGTCGTCGTAGCGGCCCGCGCGTGCCAGGGCTTCGAGCATATAGTAGCCATAGAAGGTGGAGAAGCCGCCGATGCCGTGCATATAGCGCTCAGCCATGTCGCCGGCGTCCATGCAGCCCGCTATCACCATGAGCGCAGCCGCCTGGCGCAGCTTTTTGGGGGTGGCGATGTGGCTGCTGATGCGTCGGGCCACGGCGCGGCACTTGTCCTCTCGTGCCGAGTCGCCGAGGATGTGGCAGAGCTTGGCTGCGGCATCCATGCTCCACACCGTGAGCGCCTGGACTCCGATGCGCACGCCTGCCTTGTCGGCACTCGACGGCCAGTCGAGGAAGACATTGGCGCGGAAGCGGCCCACGCTGTCGACGGTGAGGTCTATCTGGTCTACGAGCTGGGTGATATAGTCGCGGTGGCGCTCCAGCAGCGCTCTGTCGGCATGGTGCATCCACCAGTCGTGCTGTATGATGAGATACCAGAGCGAATAGGCGGGAATGTTGTTGAGCCAGCGGGGCAGCTGGAACTCACTGCAGGCGAAGTCGAGCGATCTGGGCACCACGTCGGAGTAGCCGAAGACGGCGTTGATGGTGGCCACCTCAGGGTGCATGTCGCCTATCCACACCAGGCGGTCGCGCTTGATGCCATCCCAGAGAAACTCCTGCATGCACAGCTGTACGGTGTAGGCTCCTGTGAGCCAGATGGAGTCGAGCCTGCTGTCGCTGCAACTGAACGAACCCACGTAGGGGAGGTCGCGATAGCGGAAGATGGCGGCAGCCTCCTTGATGGCTACGGTGACGCCGGTGCGCAGCAGGTCGATGCGCACAAATCGGAAGCCCGTGTTGCCTATCTCCATCTGTCCGTCGCGTGGTATCTCGACCACGATGTCGCGCTTGGCGTGGTCGTCGGTGGAATAGCCCACGCAGGGCTTGGTGTTGCGGGTGTCGCTCATACACTCCTGCACCGACTCGCCGAAGCGTATGCGCACGAGCGAAGGCTCGGGGCGGCTGCTGCTGCCCAGGGTGAGGCGGAGTCCGCCGTGGAGCTCGCGCCCATAGTCGAGCGTGATAGAGGCGGTGTCGCCCTCGGCGCTGGAGAGCAGGCACATGCCGTTGCGGCCCAGTTCGGTCTGGCCGTTGGTGATGCGGGTGAGCACGTCGGGGCGGGTGGCGCCGTGGCTCTGCATCACCCTCACCGGGGCGAGGTAGACACGCGTGATGGCGTCGGCGCGCATGCGGGCGGCGTCGGTCTGGGCGAAAACGGGGGGAAGAGCGGGCTGGGCCATCAGCGTGACGGCGCAGCAGAGGGTGGATAGCAGGATAACGATGCGATGCATAGTGGTGGTCTTAGTGGTCGTTGATGGATGCAAAGTTACGCAAAAACCCACTAACAGCCAATATAAACGTCCAAAAATAACCCCGACGGGCGTTAAAACCATTGAAATTGCGATATATGTGGTGGTTTTTTGCTACTTTTGCACCGTTAATATCATCAAGGTAAATAGTGTTTTTATGGAAACGACTCACAAAATCAATAAAGTGGAACTGCGCAACCTGCGTATGGAAGACTATGACCAGCTGGCCAAATCGTTCAAGCGCATCTATGCCGACCACGATGTCTTCTGGACCCACGAGCAGATCAAGACGCTCATAACCATCTTCCCCGAGGGTCAGGTGGTGATAGTGGTCGACGACAAGATTGTAGGCTGTGCCCTCTCGATTATCGTAGACTATAATATGGTAAAGGGCGACCACACCTATGCCAAGGTGACGGGCAACGAGACCTTCAACACCCACAACCCGCAAGGCAACATCCTCTACGGCATCGAGGTGTTTATCCATCCTGACTATCGCGGGCTGCGACTCGGACGCCGCATGTATGAATACCGCAAGGAACTCTGTGAGAAGCTCAATCTGAAGGCCATTATGTTTGGCGGTCGCATACCCAACTACTACAAGTATGCCGACACCATGCGCCCGAAGGAATATATAGAGAAGGTGCGTTCGCGCGAGATCTACGACCCGGTGCTTACGTTCCAGTTGTCCAATGATTTCCACGTGCGCCGCGTCATCCGCAACTATCTGCCCAATGACGAAGAGTCCAAACACTGTGCCACGCTGCTCCAGTGGGACAACATCTACTACCAGCCTGCCACCGACTCGTATGTGGAGAAACGGCCTACGGTGAGACTGGGTCTGGTGCAGTGGCAGATGCGTCCCTACAAGGATCTGGACGACCTCTTCGAGCAGGTGGAGTTCTTCGTCGACTCGGTGAGCGACTACAAGAGTGACTTCGTGCTCTTCCCCGAATACTTCAACGCACCGCTTATGGCGCGCTTCAATGATATGGGCGAGGCGCAGTCCATACGCGGACTGGCGCAGTATACCGAGAAGATACGCGACCGCTTCGTCGAGTTGGCCATCAGTTACAACATCAACATCATCACCGGCAGCATGCCCTTTGTCAAGGCCGACGGCGGTCTCTACAATGTGGGCTTCCTCTGCCGCCGTGACGGTTCGTATGACATGTATGAGAAGATACACGTCACGCCCGACGAGCAGAAGAGCTGGGGCTTGAGCCGCGGCGACGAGGTCAAGACCTTTGACACCGACTGTGGCCGCATCGGCATCCTAATCTGCTACGATGTGGAGTTCCCCGAACTCTCGCGCCTCATGGCCGACGAGGGCATGCAGATACTCTTCGTGCCCTTCAACACCGATACGCAGAATGCCTATGCTCGTGTGAAGGTGTGTGCCCAGGCTCGCGCCGTGGAGAACGAGTGTTATGTCGCCATTGCGGGTAGTGTGGGCAACCTGCCCCGTGTGCACAACATGGACATCCAGTATGCCCAGTCGGCTGTGTTTACCCCCTGCGACTTTGCCTTCCCCACCGACGGTAAGGGAGCCATGGCTACGCCTGGCACGGAGCAGATACTGGTGGCCGACTGTGACCTGACGCTGCTCAACGAGCTGCATACCTATGGCAGCGTGCGCAATCTGCGCGACCGTCGCAAAGACCTCTACGAGCTGCGTATGAAGAAGGAGAAGTAGGATAACCGCTTTAAGAATAATGGAAAAGGGCACGGTCATGAGACTGTGCCCTTTTGCATGGGTGCTACCGCCGATGCCGCTCTCGCCGGTTTCCCATTCCAGAGGGATGCGCTGCCGCCCATTGGCAAGGGATGTAGGCGGTGAAGGGGTGGCTTGGTTGTGTGTATGGGCTGCCAATAGTACTGCGTTGAGCGTGCAGAAAGGCGTGGCATCGAACGATGAGTTGCCCTTACATTATTTGTTCCATATCTCACAAACCTTGCCGTTCTTGAATACGATGGTTTCCAATCCTGTGCCGTACTCCCAAATGTCCATGTCATCGTAGGCGTTGGTCTTTGACGCCGATTGGTTGGGATAACCTATTGATAATGCTACCATCTCTTTGGTAAAACCTATCTTTACGTCACCACCAAGAATCTGTTTCCATCGGGTAATGCCGTATTTGTGAGTATACTTGACGCCATCTGATTTTGTAAAGAATGGCAAGTCACCAATACTGATGTAATGACGACCTTGTGCTCTGCTCATATCAAATGTATATGTCTTGTTTCTGCCGTCCTTGAATACCAGGTAAGGGGTACCGTTGATGACTTTTATCGTATCAACCCACCCATAGCTGTTGTTCTCGTCCACGACCCATTCGTTGTTGCGATATTTGTCCATCATGTCTACATAGTGGGCATAGCTCTTTTGCCCCCATAGCGTATGGAGGCTTATGGATAGTGTGTCTCCGACCATCTTGAGTTTATGTCGGATGCCTCCTTCACCAAGCCAAGTGTCGATAATCTGCCAGACTCCATCTTTGCCTTCTATTATCCATCGACTCTTGTCTCTTGCCTTGGCAATAGATTCATAATATCCAACAGCCATAACAGGTTTGACGCCACTGCCGAAGAAATCAAAGCTACATTCATCACCATTGTCACATCTCTTCATTTGAAAAGTCTGTGGTGCCTTGAACCCGGTTATCTCGAAATATGTAAACAATGGGGCATTATAGGTTTTGTTGTCCCATCCATACCGCAATACTCCCTTGTTCTGATACAGTATTACCTTCTGCCCGATATACTTTTCAGGGTGGATGGTAGAAATGTCAGTAGAGTCATACTGATACACAGGCTTTCTTTCCGAGGGTAAAGTGTCACTTGGGATTACTTTCACCTGTGCAGTAATCATGCACGGGGTCATGAGAAGGAGTAGGGATAGTAATTGTTTCATAGTGTTGTAACTTATAAAGTTGCCATTGGCAGGGTTGGATGGTTTATATTTGGATGTAAAGGTAATCATTTTGGACTGAATTGCGATAGAAATGAGCCTGTTATTTGTTTTTGGGCGTTCCTTTATGGCGATTTTAACGATTACACTCGTATTTGTCATCAACTCGCGGCAGCAAGGTATCGCCCGAGAGCCAAGTTTGCCGAAAACATTAAAAATAAATGGTCATTTGCGATGGTTGTTTGGGTTGTTTTTTCTAATTTTGCATGTTGGGACATATAAAGAATGACTTAATTAACTGCATAGGTAACATGGACAAACTATATCTACTTCAGTTCGCCTGCTTCGTCTTCATGCTGGTGAGCGCCGGTTATCTCGGGCTCAGCAGTCTGCATGTGCACTGGCGCAACCGTCGTTTTGAGCGGTCGCGGTGGATGCTGTTTCTGGCGTTACTGGTATTGGGCGCACACTATCTGCTGCAGATGGCGATGAAAATCAGGGTCGCGGGCGACGACCTCGGGGCTGTGGTCAACATGCTGGTCTACACGCCGTGCTTCATGCTGATTTCCAAGGCTATATACAATGTCGAGGCGACACAGCTGTTCAGCCGCCGCATGACGGTGGTTTGCTCGGCTATCTACCTGATTATCCTGGCTGTCTTCGGCATCGGCTATTGGCGTGCGGGCAGCTTCCACATCGGGCTGTGGCTCTACGTCATGCTCTTCTTCTATGTCATCGGCAACGTGTACTGCGTGGGTGTCATCCTGCGCGAGATGTTGCGTCGCCGGCGCATGCTGGAGACGATGGCAGCCTCTGACATAATGCCCTACGTGCGCTACTCGCGAGCCAGCGTCTTCATCGTCTGCGTGTCTGCGCTTGCCATACCGGCAGCCATCCTTTCCACCACCTTATTATATATAATAGGCCCGCTGGGGCTGTTGGCCTTCCTGTTCTTTATCGTCAACTTCATCTCGCTCGGCAACAGCTATGTGCCCACCGACGAACTCTTGGACAGCGAGGAGGAGAAAGACGCTGAGCCAGAGGCTGTCGCCGTGGCTGTGGAGCAGACCCCGACGGTGGCTATGGAGCAGACCGTGGCGGGCGAGGCCATTGCCGACGACCGGCATGCTATGCTCTCTGCCGAGCGATGCACCCTTATCCAGCAGCGGCTCGACGACTGGTGTGCCAACATGGGCTACAAGGACAGCGCAGCCAACCTGCTGACCCTCTCGCGCAGCGTGGGCATCTCTAAGAGGGACCTCACCCAGTATTTTGACCAGTGTCAGCACCGCACCTTCCGCGTATGGCTTAGCGGAATACGTTTTCAGGTGGCGAAGGATATGATGCGCGAATATCCTGACTATAGCAACGACGCCATCTCTGCCGAGTGTGGCTTCTCTGCGCGCACCCAGCTCTACCGCATCTTCAAAGCCAAGGAGGGATGTACCCCTACGGCGTGGCGCGACGGTCTGTCGAAACGGCAGTAAGCCGAGAGCCGACAGCCCAATGGTTCCTATACCCCCCACCTATCGAATATAAACAGTATAGTGTATCTGTAATTTACAGACACACGTGAACGTCTTGGAAATCTATTAAGGGCAGTTAAGGCAAACTGAAATAGGAAACAATAAAACGAATAGTATATTCAGCAGAAGGTATATAGATTTGTGTATTGTTATCTATGGATAGCAAATATGAAAATCTTGTTTTGTCAGATTACTCATTATAATATATACGCACACGCACGATACATTGCATCACCAAAACAAAGTACCACAAAAATGCCGGATGAAATAGCACAAGAATAACGAATAATGCTAAAAAAGGTTATTAGAATACACCTTTTTATGTGTTATATTGCTATTGTTTGAGGGAAATTTTTGTAACTTTACACCCGATAAAGGTTGATGACATACACCTTTTAATGTGATTTCTTGCAAAAAGCGCATATATGAAAAAAATAGAAGATGTAATGAATGAGTGGAACGCTTTGCAGCCTTTGTCTGATAGAGACAGAGAGATGCTTAGCCGTCGATTCACAATTGATTTCAACTATAACAGCAACCACATTGAGGGTAATACACTGACTTATGGACAGACAGAGATCTTGCTCATGTTCGGAAAGATTGTTGGCGAGGCTGATGTTCGTGATGTACACGAAATGACTGCCAGCAATGTTGGTCTAAAAATGATGAAGGAGGAGGCTCTACTTAAAGAGACTCCTTTGACGCAGCATTTTATACGAACATTACATAAGACCCTCTTGCGTGAGGATTACACAGTATATCGCACACTGCCTGGAGGTGTTCAGACGAGCTACGTCATTCATGCCGGGCAATACAAAACTCGTCCCAATTCCGTCATTACTCGTTATGGTGACCAATTCGAGTATGCAACGCCTGAAGAGACTCCTGCTTTGATGAGCGATTTGGTAGATTGGTACAACGATGCAGAAAGATCGGGAAAGTTCACTCCAATAGAGCTTGCCGCAATATTCCACTATCGCTACATTCGTATTCATCCATTTGAAGATGGCAATGGACGTATTGCTCGATTGATGGTCAATTACATCCTCACTCGCCATGATTACCCTATGATAGTAGTGCGTAGCCGTAAGAAAAAAGAATATTTAGAGGCATTGCATCGTACAGACCTGACTGTCGGTGCAGCACCTTCACTTGGCGCATATGCTTCAAAGCGTGACATCCAACAGTTTCTTACTTATTTTACGAATCTCTTTATTGACGAGGTATCATACGACATACAGTTCCTGACTGAGCGCGGAGATAATGTATGGTGGTTTGATGGCGAACGTGTAAAATTCCGTAGTGCAACCACCAGCATAATACTGAATCGCATGTATGAGCAGCCGAATAGCACTATACCTCAATTGGCAGAGGCTGCCGGTATCAGTCTTACAGCGGTAAACAAGCAATTGCGACTGCTTACAGACAAAGGCTATATAGCTCGTACAGAGAAAGATAATTCTTGGAGACTAATTATCACCCCATCAGTATAAAACACAAATCACGTATAAACGTATGATTCATGGAAATACTTGACATGAATACTCAAACGAACTGAAGCGCTTCTTGTGTGATGTCGCAAAATCATGGTGGGCATGGTATTTGTTCTACCCATTAGGTGTGTTTCTTCTATAAATAGTATATTTTTATCCTACTGGTGTAAAAGGGGTTTATACATGTTTGGGATAAACGGACAGCCCTTTCTGCGTGGCGGAAAGGGCTTTTTGGGTCAAAATGGGTGTAGCCTTTCTGTCAAAGCTACACCCAAAATGACGCAAAGCCACACCTAAAACGGCAAAGCTACACGCCATTCTCGTTTCTTCTTCCTACTTTTGTGCCGCAAATGTAACACTTGAGTAATAAATAATGAATTAAACCTTAGTAATTATGGAGAAGAAAAATTATCAGAAACCCGCCGTCCAAGTCATCAACATCGGAACAGTAGCGATTATGCAAGGGTCAACTGAGTCCATTCCTTTCGCCAAGCCAGAAGATTATGACAAAGTAAAGCCTGACGAGAATGGATGGATTTGGGCTGATTAGCCAACCCACAGCCTTGTCGTAGTACAGCGCAAGGCCCAATGGACACAAGGTATGGCTCCTGGGACTATGGCAAGGCGTAGCCCCAAGAGCCGAAGATACTTTTGATTGACGGAGTAACAAAAAAAGTGGCAGCCGGAATGGGCTGCCACTTGCGTTATATGTACTCAGGAGATGTCTGCTTACAGATTGGCCAACCCACAACCTTGTCGTAGAACAGCGCAAGGCACAATGGACACAAGGTACGGCTCCTGGGACTATGGCAAGGCGCTGCCCTGAGAGCCGAAGATACCTTCAACCCCAAACGGCCTAATGACCGCTTTGGGTTAAAAATAATTCTAAGGTGCGAAACTTGGGTTAGGACAGGTGAATCTAATATTTGATTTCTCAAATATTGGTAAGAACAGGGTGTCTGGCCTTGTATTTACTATTAACTTATCATCCTTTCTGTCTATATAGATAGACCGGAAAATATAATTATAAAGTTCACCATCAACGACATATCCATTGCTTTGTATATAAATATCTTGTACATTTTTGTATTTTTTCTTGTACTCTACAAAGCCTTCTTTATAGTACAGGTCTCTATCGCTGATGGAGTCAAAGCATATCACACATTTCCCATGTAACCATAGTGTATCCAATTTTTCTCGTCGCCCATAAAGAGGACGGTACCCTGGCCCTAAGATGAGACCCTTCAATACAATACTATCATCCCAAGACAGCAAGATGGGACGACTCAAGACAAAGGTATTGTATTTAGGGTGCCGTTTTATATAGTCATTTATGATACTAATAATCGAGTCGTTCTGTTTTATTTCAGTTAGCTCTATGCCATCTCCGTAAACACGCTTAAATCCTACCAAAGTAGGTTTACAACCAACCAATAGCATCATCACAAATGCAAAAAACAAAGTCAATAAAACTCTTAAAGCCCTTTTAGACATATTCTTACTCTTCCCCTTAATAGATTTGCACTCCATTCCTAACCAATTCTATTTCTCTATCATTATAAATAAATCCTCGTGTATATCCGTCATGCCCCACGATAAGAACAGGTAGTCCTCCCATTTTTTCTGAGAGTGAACCATCTGCGTATGATGCACGCTCATCGTGCGACCATGCGTAGTCTTTCTCCGCCAAGGCATCCACTGCGTTCCATCGTCCCGTCACGGGGGCGTAGTGGCGGGCACCGTGGTCGTACCAGTCGAGGCCGTGGGGGCGGTCGAGCTCTTTGCCTATGTATTTGTAGGGTTGGGTGGCGTGGTCATTCTCTCTGCTTTCGACATTGGCGAAAGCAGAGAGGCTCAGTATGTTCATGAGCCCCAACAGCATTATGACAATCTGGTGGCGCATGGTCAGGAGTTAAGATGTTTACATTGCAAATATAATAATAATGTACACACGCGCAAAGGAAATTGCGGGAAAAGTGATGGCTCGGGGAGAGAATAATATAGATGTAGCCTGCTCGAGGCCAAAGCTACTCATCCGCGTCATGGAAATCATAATCTTTATAGAGACTCTACTCCCAGTTACACCAATTTATTCCAATGCGCTTGACAAAGGATTTTCCACTGCTGTCATGATCCAGGTTCAACAAAATAGTATCATAGAATAGGGGAATGAATACTTCTTTATCTAAAAACGGTCTGTGTCCTATCTCATATTTAGTATACCACGTATTCCCTTCGGTTCCGGCACGCATTATAACTATGTGTTTTACTGGGTATTTGTCATCCCATACAAAACCTAACTCCGAAGCAATATTGGCACAATATACACCAGCCTGCAGATCGTCCGTGTCACAGAACTTTCCCTCTACGCTTCCAGCGAGTAGGTCGAACAGTTCATCTTCCCCAGAGCGGTCGAAAATCAATGTGTCTGTCTTATTGGTTAGTATGGCATAATCTGCTCGGTCATACCTATCTTGTATGTCTATCTTGAACTTGCTTTTATAGCGTTTCTTCAATTCTTTCGTCGTTAAATTCTGCAGCGAGTTGTTATAGTAGTATTTGCGATTGTCGGTGACGACAACCATAGTATCTTTCACAATACCAACAAGGTACAATCCCAACGAACGTGCCAGAACTGCATATTCAAAGGAGTCGTATTTCGGAAAGATACGCACCCCTATTTTGGGATAATGCCAAGCATTATCGCATGAATAATAAGGGCCTTGTGAAAACAGGAGAGTGTCTTTTTCACATGGCGGGTGTGGCGTGAATCCCCACAAATTGCTGATACCAGCAACCAATAGTGTGATTAATAAAAATGAGTATCTCATAATGAATACTATTTGAAAGTTGTCATATATATATCTTCATTTATTATTTCGTTTTGATCTTTATCTAAGACAATTTCATGGAATAGACTTTTTGAACTATTCATGGGAATGTCGTATTTTGAGTACCAAATGCGTTCGTCATTTTTGAGGGGGCGTATAATGACATGGGATATTTTATCAAAGTCGATTTTGAACGACAGGCTGAAAAAATACATCAGCTTGGAAACGTTGCTTGGAAAATAAATAAATGTGCATGATAAGCAACGACCATTTGATATTCCTCTTTGCAAACTGTAGCTGGACTTGTTGTCGTTTTTCTTGAATATCAAAGTGTCTGTTTTGTTGACTACATGTACATACCGTGTCTTCCCCTGCTTTTTCTTGATACATTTATAGTATAGGCTCTTGAAATGCTTGAAGTTGACATCGCAGAATGCATCATTAGAAAAAAGAGCAGGGGCATCGGTGATGACGAGAAGAGTGTCTTTCAACTTCCCTACAAGGTATAATCTTCTTTCGTGTGCCAAGCACGCAGTTATGACATCATCTCTTTGTGGATAGATATTTTGCCCGCATATCACTTTCTTGCCTACGATGAGCGTGTCGTTGTACATACTGTCCACTTCACACTCCTTTACAGTAGCGGCAAATATATCTGCGATGCATATATTCGCGCATAAAAGTATAAAAGTTATAAGCCTATACATATTATCTACTTTTGAGATTAAGAATTTTATTTATTGGTCGGGTAAAGTGGGCACCCAGTCTTTTTCCTTTTCCATAAGAGTAATGTATTTGTAGGGTTGGGTAGCGTGGTCACTCTCTCTGCTTCCGGCAATGGCGAAAGCAGGGAGGCTCAGAGTGGTCATGAGCCCCAACAGCATTATGACAATCTGGTGGCGCATGGTCAGGGGTTAAGATGTTTACATTGCAAATATAATAATAATGTACACACGCGCAAAGGAAATCGGGGGAAAAGTGATGGCTGGGGGCGAAAATAATATGCTGAAGCCTGCCGTGTCCCGATGTGGTCAAGCAAGAGCAAAAACCAAGCAAGCCCTAATGACCGATTTGGCTTTGACAGACGGAGTAACAAAAAAAGTGGCAGCCGGAATGGGCTGCCACTTGCGTTATATGTACTCAGTAGATGTCTGCTTACAGATTGGCCAACTCGATAACCTTGTCTACAGCGGCAGAGATACCGTCGAGGTTCTTGCCACCAGCCTGGGCGTAGTGGGGCTGACCACCGCCACCACCCTGGATGAGGCGGGCGGATTCGCGTACCATCTTGCCGGCGTTGAGGTCATGGTTGCTCACCATGTCGTCGCTCAGCATGACAGAGAGCATAGGCTTCTCGTTGGCGGTAGAGCCGATGACGCAGAGCAGATTTTCGGGCAGAGCCTCGCGGATCTTGAACACCAGATCCTTGGCTGCCGATGGCTCGAAGGGGATGACCGCCTTGATGACGTTGACACCATTGACCACCTCGGCCTTCTCTACCAGAGTCTTCGCCATGCGCTCTACAGCCTGGGCACGGAATGCCTCGATGTCCTTCTTCATGGCGTCGTGCTCCTCGATATACTTGGCGATGACGCCCTGCAGGTCTTTGGCGTTGTTGAAGAGAGCCTTAATCTGGCGCATGCTGTCTTCGAGAGCGTAGTAAGCCTCTTCACAAGTCTTGCCAGTAAGTGCCTCGATACGGCGGATGCCGGCGGCTACCGAGCTTTCGCTTACAATCTTGAACATACCGATGCGGCCGGTGCTTTGGGCGTGGATACCACCACAGAACTCGCATGAGGGACCGAAGCGCACCACGCGTACGCGGTCGCCATACTTCTCGCCGAAGAGGGCGATGGCTCCCAGCTCCTTGGCTTCCTCCATGGGGGTGTCGCGATGCTCGTCGAGAGGGATGTCCTGGCGTATCATGTCGTTGACAAGACGCTCAACCTGACGCAGTTCGTCATCAGTAACCTTCTGGAAGTGAGAGAAGTCGAAACGCAGCGTATTGGCACTGACATACGAGCCCTTCTGCTCTACGTGGTCGCCCAGTACCTGCTTGAGCGCATAGTCGAGCAGGTGGGTAGCGGTATGGTTGGCAGCACTGCCGGCACGTTTGTCGGTGTCGACACATGCCATAAACTGTGCGTTGATATTCTTGGGGAGAGCCTTGACGATGTGTATAGACTGGTTGTTCTCGCGCTTGGTGTCGATTACCTCTACAGTCTCGTCCTCGCTTACCAGCACGCCGGTGTCGCCCACCTGGCCACCCATCTCACCATAGAAGGGTGTATAGTCGAGCACCAGCTCGTAGAAGGTGTTCTTCTTCTGAGTCACCTTGCGGTAGCGCAGGATGTGACATTCGTATTCGGTGTAGTCGTAACCCACAAACTGCTGGTTGCCTTCGGCCACGTCGACCCAGTCGCCATTCTCTACGGCAGCGGCATTGCGGGCGCGCTCTTTCTGCTTCTGCATCTCGGCGTCAAACTGCTCTTCGTCGACGGTGAAGTCGTGTTCACGACAGATGAGCTGGGTGAGGTCGAGGGGGAAACCATAGGTATCGAAGAGTCGGAATGCCTGAACGCCGTCGAGCTGGTTCTTGCCCTCAGCCTTGAGCTGGTCCATGGCGGTCTGCAGCATGTTGATACCCTTCTCGAGTGTGCGGAGGAACGAGTCTTCTTCTTCCTTCATCACGCGGGCGATGAGCTCGCGCTGTGCGGGCAGCTCGGGGAAGGCGTCGCCCATCTCCTGGATGAGCACGGGCAGCAGACGGTAGATGAATGCCTCTTTCTGTCCGAGGAAGGTATAGGCATAGCGGATGGCACGGCGCAGGATGCGGCGGATGACGTAGCCAGCCTTGGCATTGGACGGCAGCTGACCGTCAGCGATAGAGAAGGCCACGGCACGCAGGTGGTCGGCCACTACGCGCATAGCCACGTCGGTCTCTTCGCTCTCACCATACTTCTTGCCGGTGATGCGCTCTTCCTCCTTGATGATGGGCTGGAAGATGTCGGTATCGTAGTTGGAGTGCTTGCCCTGCATCATGCGCACCAGACGCTCGAAGCCCATACCGGTATCGATGACGTTCATAGCCAGCGGCTCAAGCGAACCGTCGGCCTTGCGGTTGAACTGCATGAACACGATGTTCCATATCTCGATGACCTGTGGGTCGTCCTTGTTGACAAGGTCGCGGCCGGGCACGTCGCCACGCTGGTCCAGGGGACGAGAGTCTACGTGGATCTCGCTACAGGGGCCGCAGGGGCCGGTATCGCCCATCTCCCAGAAGTTGTCGTGCTTGTTGCCGTTGATGATGTGGTCGGCGGGCACGTGCTTGAGCCAGTAACGGGCAGCCTCTTCGTCGCGGGGGATATTCTCTTCGGGTGAGCCCTCGAAGACGGTGACATAGAGGTCGTTGGGGTCGAGATGCAGCACGTCGACGAGATACTCCCACGCATAGTCGATGGCACCCTCCTTGAAGTAGTCGCCGAAGCTCCAGTTGCCCAGCATCTCAAACATGGTGTGGTGGTAGGTGTCGTGGCCAACCTCCTCGAGGTCGTTGTGCTTGCCGCTTACGCGCAGACACTTCTGCGTGTCGGCCCGACGGCGTGGCTCGGGGTCCTTGGTACCCAGTATGATATCTTTCCACTGGTTCATACCGGCATTGGTAAACATCAGCGTAGGGTCGTCCTTGATTACCATCGGGGCCGACGGAACGATAACGTGTCCTTTAGACTCGAAGAATTTTTTGTACGAGTCGCGGATTTCTTTAGCTGTCATCATCTTTATTTTGCTTTTTATTATGCTTAATATTCAACATTTTATGAAAACACTTGCAAAGTTACCAAGTTTTGAGTATTTTTGCAAGAAATTGGAATAAAAAGCTACAAGTAAGATGCTTAAAAAGGACAAGGAACTGAAATTGTACTACTCCATCAAGGAAGTGGCCCAGCAGTTGGGGGTCAACGAGAGCACGCTGAGATACTGGGAGAAGGAGTTCCCACAGCTCAAGCCGAAGACCCAGGCGCTCAACAAGGTGCGCCAGTATACCGCCGAGGATATGGAGTTGCTCAAGACGATATACAATCTGGTCAAGGTGCGTGGCTTCAAGCTCGCCGCCGCCCGCAAGATGCTCAACGAAAACCGCCGGGGCGCCGACCGCAGCAGCGAGGTGCTCGAGACGCTCATCTCCGTGCGCTCGCAGTTGCAGGAGCTGAAGCGCCAGCTCGGCGGAATGGTCTGAGCGGTGAGAGAGGGTACACCTTATTATATTATTATGACGCAGCCGCCCATAACGGGCGCACAGATACAGCCAGGGCTGGACGCTACCACCGTGTAGGGTCCAGCCTTGGTCGTAGATAGGGGCAACTCTGAACCGAAGGTCACCGGCGCGGAGCGGAAAGGTAACGGAGTTGCGATTAGCCGTAGGCGTTACCTGCAGCAGGACATAATATATAGGATGATATAAATACAAAAAGCCATGGCGGCTGTTGTCGGCTTCGCCTTTTTGTTGACGGCGGTGACGCCAGTTGGAAAACGAGTTTTCCTCCTTGTCATCACCACCATCCCCAACGCCATGCGCCGCATGGCGACAACAGCCGGCATGGTAAAAAAAGCGGCCGTTGGCCGTTCAAAAAGTCCGCCGTTGGCGGTAAAAAAACAACTGCTTGTGTGGTTCTTCGAAGAGAGCAATGAAGAAGAGGTGTTATATATCGACAAGAAATAAGCTAATCACTTTTTCTACCGGCGCAAGCCGGACTTTTTTTACCGCCTACGGACTTTTTGTATCTTCTTATGCGAGTATATCCAGAGAATATCGAAGCGCACGAGACACACATGACGCCTACGGCTAAGCGCAACTCCTACAGAGTAGCTATAATAGTGGTGTCAGCTACCCAGGGTAGCGTGCTTCGCCCGCAACCCTGGGCTGGGGAATCGCAACTCCATTACCTTTCCGCTCCGCGCCGGTGACCTGCGGTTCAGAGTTGCCGCTGCTTGGGAACTTGCTGCTATGTGGTTTGTTAGGATTAAGATGGTGGGTTATGGGCAATCAGAGTATCAGACCTGTGGCTTAACCCAACCCAAATCCACTCTTCTAAAGTAAAATCCATGCAAGCCTTAATGACCGATTTGGGATAAAGCACAGCATACCAATTACCCTTATAAGTCATGATGTTTCAGCATTTTGTCTTTTTTTTCGTCACAGAATGAATTTTTCTGCTTTTTTGTGGTTTCTCTTATTATTCATATCTTTACAGCCGTAAAAGCCTACAAACGCTATTAGTATAACCATAGTTATCTAACACATCACGATATACCAGACCACGCTGCCCAAAGGAGGAAGCCAAACACCTGAAACGTTGGACTAAACTCAAAATGACATCATTATGACAAAGAAAGCA
This sequence comes from Prevotella sp. P4-51, assembly GCF_002251455.1. Taxonomy (NCBI): domain Bacteria; kingdom Pseudomonadati; phylum Bacteroidota; class Bacteroidia; order Bacteroidales; family Prevotellaceae; genus Prevotella; species Prevotella sp. P4-51. Next base: position 70,660 of record NZ_NPJM01000066.1, on the reverse strand, counting down.
AAAATCTATCTGCTTCTGCCCTTGTTGGCCTTCTTGGCATCGTGCAGCAGCACCTGTTCGTGATAGACGGCTGCAAGTATCCTTGTAGTGTATGAGAAAGCAGGGCTTACAAACGAGATTATGCTTGCCAGGGCAATTTCGGATGAAATCTAAGTTTCCATCCATTAGGTTCGGATGCCGATGATACCTATTATGTGATAGGTAATATTCTTGGATATCACACAAACTGGAGATACTTCAAATTAGAGAAATAATATTAACTGATAAATATCAAGCGATTATGAGAAAGATGATTTCTATGTTTGCCATTTCGGCGCTATTGGTGTCGATGGCAAGTTGCACCGACGACAAGGGAAACGGCGGTGGAAATGATGTGGATCTGAAGCCCATACCGCTGGCATACAGCCAGGTGCAGCAGACCGAGTTTGCACAGCAGAGCAACAAGTTTGCCAACAAGTTGATGGCCTTGCTCTCGGCCGACCCAGAGAAGCAGGGTGAGAACGTGTGCGTGGCTCCCATGAGCATGCAGTATGTGCTCTCGATGCTGGCCAATGGCGTTGACGATGTTGCGGCGAAAGAGATAGTGGAAGCCTTGGGGTATGACGATATAGAGAGTCTGAACCAGGAGAATCTGGCTATGCTCAACAAGTTGGGCGAAGATGACCAATATGTAAAGATAGGCCTAAACAACAGCGCCTGGTTGGACAAGAAATATACCTATCGGTCTGGGTTTAAGAGCACGATGGATCAGTATTACAAGGCAAACCTGAGCGTGGTGGATATTCGCAACAATCCCAAAGCAATGCAGCAACGGGTTGACGCATGGGCTAAGGAAAGCACCAAAGGACTTATCACCAGTTTCCCTTTGAGTATAGACGATAGAACAGAATTCATTGTAGTAAATGCAAACTATTTTGACGGTAAATGGTCCAATCCTTTCAATGCCGCCGAATCCAAAGCCCTTCCATTCTATGGCCTTGATGGCAACCAACGCAACGTGATGACCATGTGCAACACGGAAGAGGTGAACCACTATCAAGACGACTCGCTGCAGATGGTGGAAATGCCTTACGGACAGGGCTACTACAGCATGATGGTGGTGATGCCCAAGAAGTCGGAATACCTGAACGATATTATTGAGAAAGCCGACTGGTGGGGATGGCACAACCAGATGACCAAGGGCATGGCTATCATTCGGCTTCCACGCTTCTCGGCAGAGGCCAGTTGGAAGAACATTATGCGCGCGATGGAATCTTTGGGTATGCCCTCACTTGACTGGGCTGCTATTCCTAAAGTTATTAATGAATATAATAATACCGTAATTACCCTCATCGCCCACAAGGTGGCCATCCATGTAAATGAGAATGGCACAAAGGCAGCAGGTGTGTCGGCAGGGGTTGGCATCGACGGCGCTATGACTCCTATGCCCAATCTCTCCTTCGACCACCCCTTCATCTACGCCGTCCGCGAGAACACCACGGGTGCCATCCTCTTTATGGGTAAGGTGGTAAAGCTGTAAAAGGTAATAGACAATGAGATAAGACGGCATGGCTGCCGCAGCCCCGTCTGCACAGTACTCGCCCCCATAGGTCAGCCCTACGGCTCCGCCTATGGGGGCTTGCCGAATAAAAAGGTAAGACCCGATGGCGAGTCTTACCTTGCTATATCCTGTGTGCGTGTCAGTGGCTGGCGCGTCGGCAGTCTCAGTTGATGCGCATCACCTCCTGTATACCATCCACTTTCTTGAGCCGGTCCATGATGAGTTTGACATCACTACGGTCGTGGACGCGAAGCTCTATCGAACCGTCGAAGATGCCCTCGTCGGCGGTGACAGTGAAGCGGTGGATGTTGATGTCGAGCTCGTCGGTGATGACCTTGGCCACATCGAAGTTCATACCCTTGCGGTCTATGCCCTTGATTTCGACGGTCGCGGCCAGTACTATCTTGCCTTCTGTTTTCAGGAAGGGCTGGGGGGAGGCCAGAGCGACGACGAGGATGCCCACTGGTATCGGCTCGCTGCCGAACAGGGCGAGAGCGCTGCTCAGTGCAATCTGGGCATCTGCTATGATAGACATTGCAATAATGGTCATGGATAGTCGTGTCTGTGATGATGGTTGCTGGCTCGTAACGTAAGGTACAGGACACGTAACGTAAGGCACGAGCCCACGTTTCATACGACACGAGCCCACGTGGCTTATGTTACGAGCTACCCGCTGTGGTCAGTGCGAGCGTGAATGGGCTCTGCGCGGCTGTGGCGATAATGACTGGCGTGCAGGCGGCAATGCCCGTCTGCTGGGAGGACAACAAAAAAAGGTAAGACCCGATGTGGAGTCTTACCTTGCTGTATCCTGTGCGTGCGCTTGTGGCAGGCATGGCGGCAGTATCAGTTGATGCGCATCACTTCCTGTATGCCATCCACTTTCTTGAGCCGGTCCATGATGAGTTTGACATCACTACGGTCGTGGACGCGAAGCTCTATCGAACCGTCGAAGATGCCCTCGTCTGCGGTGACCGTGACGCGGTGGATGTTGATGTCGAGCTCGTCGGTGATGACCTTGGCCACATCGAATATCATACCCTTGCGGTCGATACCCTTGATTTCTACGGTCGCATCAAAGAACATCAGCCGGTGCATATCCCACTTGGCGTCGAGTATGCGGTTGCCGTAGCTCGTCTTGAGTCGGCTCGCCACGGGGCAGTTGCGCTTGTGTATCTCGATATGGTTCTTGTTGTCGATGTAACCCAGGATGTCGTCGCCGGGAATGGGGTGACAGCAGTCGCGGAAGAAGTATTTGCCGATGTGCTCTTCGTTGATAATGCACGGCTTCTTCTTGTTGAACCCCTCCTTGACGGTGACGGGTTCCACAGTGTCGTCTTCATCCTTCTTCTTTTTCTTGTCGAGGCCGAGGAACGACACGTACTTGCGCCAGCTGGAGGTCGAGGTGCTCTTCTTGTCTTTCTCGTTGAGCTTGTCTATGTCTTTCTCGCCGAGCAGGATGGTGCGCTCGCCGATGGCGAGGAACAGGTCGTCGTGCTTCTGCATGTCGTGATACTCGCAGAGCTTGTCCAGATTGGAGGTGGTAAGCTCGAAGTCGTTCTTCTTCATCCAGTCGGTCAGAACCTGCTCTCCCTTCTTCTGGATTTCACGGTTTTCGCGGCGCAGGATGGCCTGTATCTTTGCCTTGGCTTTGGCCGACGAGCAGAAGTTAATCCACGAGGGCTGCACGTGCTGTGCCTTGGACGAGAGGATTTCGACCTGGTCGCCACTCTGCAGCTTGTGGCTCAGCGGCACCAGCTTGTGGTTGACTTTGGCACCGATGCAGTGGCTGCCGAGGAAGGTATGGATTTGGAAGGCGAAGTCGAGGGCGGTGCTGCCGGCGGGCATGGTCTTGATTTCGCCCTTGGGGGTGATGACGAAAATCTCTGAGGCAAAGAGGTTGAGCTTGATGGCGTCGAGGAAGTCCATGGCGTCGGGCTGTGGGTCGTCGAGTATCTCCTTGATGGTGCGCAGCCAGTTGTTGAGTTCCACCTCGTCCTCCTGGATATCTCCGTCCTGGCTGTCGTTGCCCTCCTTGTACTTCCAGTGGGCGGCAAATCCCTGTTCGGCTATCTCGTCCATGCGGTCGGAGCGTATCTGCACCTCTATCCATCGTCCCTGCTTGCTCATCAGTGTGACGTGCAGGGCCTGATAGCCATTGGCTTTGGGGTGGTTGAGCCAATCGCGCAGGCGGTCGGGATGAGACTTGTAGATGCGGCTTATGGCGACGTAAATCTTGAAACACTCGTTGATTTCCTCTTCCCTTACCTTGGGTGTGAAGATGATACGTACGGCAAGGAGGTCATAGATTTCTTCGAAGGTGACGTGCTTGGTCTGCATCTTGTTCCATATAGAGTATGGGCTCTTGACGCGGGCGATAATCTTGTATTTCACCCCAGCCGCATCGAGGGCTTGCCTGATGGGGGCGGTGAATTCTTCGAAGAGCTTGTCGCGCTCCTCCTTGGTGAAGTTGAGCTTGTTGGTGATGTTGGCGTACTCCTCGGGGTGCTCGAACTTGAAACTGAGGTTCTCGAGCTCGGTCTTGATTTTGTTGAGGCCCAGTCGGTTGGCCAAGGGGGCGTAGATGTACAGGGTCTCGCCTGCTATCTTGTACTGCTTGTTGGCGGGCTGCGACTCGAGGGTTCGCATGTTGTGTAGTCGGTCGCAGATTTTGATGAGGATGACCCTTATGTCGTCGCTCATGGTGAGCAGCAGTTTCTTGAAGTTCTCTGCCTGTGCCGAGGCATGGTCGCCGAAGATGCCTCCACTGATTTTGGTTAGTCCGTCAACGATTTGCGCTATCTTGGCACCGAAGATGTTTTCGATGTCCTCGACGGTGTAGTCGGTGTCTTCGACCACGTCGTGGAGCAGGGCTGCGCTGATGCTGGTCGAGCCCAGTCCCATCTCCTCGCAGGCTATCTGCGCCACAGCGATGGGGTGCAGGATATAGGGCTCGCCCGACAGTCGCTTCACGCCCTTGTGGGCTTGGCGGGCGAAGTTGAAAGCCTTGTTGATAATATCTATTTTCTTGCGGTGGCGCGACGCGAGATACGTATCTTTGAGGTGCTGGAAGGCATCGTCTACCATCTGCTCTTCCAGTTCTTCTTTGGTCTTAGGCAACTGACTTTCCATATCCTTAGGGTTGTAGGGTTGATATACGAGGGTTTACTTGACTCTGATTTTCTTGCCGGCTCTGATGTTGGTTCCACTTATCTTGTTGAGCCTCTTGAGCTTGGCTACCGTGGTGTGGTTGCGGTGTGCAATTTCAGACAGCGTATCGCCGTTCTTGATGGTCACACGTCTGCTGCCTCTGCCTCTTCTGCCTTTTCGTCGGCTCTTGCTTTTGCTCGACTTGGTGTAGGTGGGCACGTCGTCGTTGACTTTCACCTCCTCGCGCTTGGACAGCAGGTCCTGGGCCTTGTAGGCGAAGATGGAGTCTTGATTGTCGATGAACTGGGTGATTTGGGTCGATGGCAACCTCAACGCAGACAGCTTGGAGGTGCCGTTGACGATATCGCGGCGATACTGGGGGTTGAGCTCCTCTATCTGGCGCACGTCCATGTTGAGCACATGGGCTATCTGCTCAAAGTGTACGTCGCGGTCTATCATCACGGTGTCTGTCTTGGCGGGCAGGTCGGTCTCCATCGGACAGATATTGTGGTCGCAGTAATAAGTCATGATGTAGTTGGCGGCTATGAAAGCAGGTACATAGCCTCTCGTCTCCTGGGGGAGATAGGGATAAATTTCCCAATAATCTGCTTTTCCGTTGGCACGGTGAATGGCCTTGTTGATTTTTTCAGGTCCGGCGTTGTAGGCGGCAATCACCAGGTTCCAGTTGCCGAATATCTTGTACAAGTCGCTCAAATACCTTGCTGCGGCGTAGGATGCCTTGACGGGGTCGCGGCGCTCGTCGACCAGCGAGTTGACCTCCAGTCCGTAGTTCTTGCCTGTCTTGAGCATGAACTGCCACAGACCAGTGGCGCCGACTCTCGATACGGCTTTGGGGTTAAGCGCCGACTCGATTACGGGCAGATACTTGAGTTCGAGGGGGAGTCCGTAGGTTTCCAACGCCTGTTCAAAAATGGGCATATAGAAATTCTGTGCGCCCAGCATGTAGCTTACCGAACGGCGTAAGCGGCTGCTGTAGCGGTCAATGAATGTCTGGACGATGTCGTTGTAGGGCATTTCTATCACCGACGGGATGCGCTTGAGCCTCTCCATATACTCCTCCTTGGTATATATGGGATTGACGTTGGGCACATTGCAGTCTGTCGCCGGCTTCATGTAAGTCTTGGTGTTATACAGATGCAGCAGGCTGTCAACCTCTGTGATCATACCTTGCGGCAGTTCGATTACTTCTTCTTTTCCTTTGTCTGTTACCGTTATTTCAGTTTCCACGTTTTGGGCTTGGGTAGTATTCCATCCACACAGGGCCAAAACGGTCATAATCGCATATATTCTCTTCATTATATAATAAGATATCTTTTCTTGTTTGTCTTTTGTCTTCCCAGAGATAGTTCAGAATGTCAGCGAGCACTGCAGCCCCACTGCCGACGAGTTGAGCGGATTGTAGCTTGTCCATTCGCTGCGCTCCTTGATGACTGCGGGACTTACCTTCATACTCAGGTCTCTCGATATGTCAAACTCTGACAGCGACGCGTCAACGTAGGCGTCGACCACGGATATCAGATACACGCCAACCATGGCGAAGACACTCATGTCGCGCCACTTGCGGTATCTGTCCTTACGGTTCTTGAACAGTTTCTGGTAATATTCTTTGTTGCTGTTATCTATTTGGTTGCCCAAATAAAGGAATTTGTTGTAGCTTTGGGTGTTGGGGTCGTTGTCCATCAAGTCCATGTAGGCCTGGGAATAATCCTTGTACATCATGTTATTCCAGCGCAGCGCATAGGCACAGCCTACAAAACCACCGTAGATGATGGGCAGCTTCCAGTACTTGCGGTTGTATATCTGTCCGGCTCCGGGCAGCACCAGGGCAAGCCACATTGCGCGCTTGGTCTCTGGGCGCCACGTGCTCCAGTCTCTCTTCTTCTTCTGGGTCAGCGTGTCGGGCGTGAGGGTCAGCGGCGTCTCTGCCTGCACAGTCTGCGCAGTGTCGGGCGTGGTGAGTCCTTTGGTAGAGATAACTGTCTCTGCGTCCTTGGTAGCCTTGACCGTGTCCTTGATCGCCTCGGCTGTGCCCTTTACCACCTTGACCGTGTCCTTCTTCTGCGGCGCGGGAGTGGTGCCCCAGTCGGTCTTCCGGCTTTGGGCAGCGGTTGTCAGGGGCATAGTCATGGCCATGCAAACCACCAGTATTATGAGATATAACTTAGTGTATGACTTCACGTTGATTAGCCTTTGAGTTTGTCGAACATCAGCAGAATACGCTCCAGCTCGCTCTCGTTGGCAAAGGGGATGCTTATCTTGCCTTTGCCCTTACTGGTGCAGGTCATCTGGACCTTGGTGGCCAGTACGCCCGAAAGCTGCTTGGACAGCGTGCCCAACTTCTCGCTGAGCGGGTTCTTCTGTATGTTGCTCTGGTCATTGTCCATCTGCTCTTCGTTCTTGATGCGCTTCACCAGTTCTTCGACCTTGCGCACCGAGTAACCGTTCTTGATGATGTCCTTGAAGAGCTTAATCTGCTGGGTAGGCGACTCGAGCGACAACAGAGCGCGGGCGTGGCCCATGTCGAGTTCTTTCTTCTGGAGCGACATCTGGACCTGAGCAGGCAGCTTGAGCAGACGCAGATAGTTGGTGATGGCAGTACGGCTCTTGCCCACGCGCTCGCTGATGCGTTCCTGAGTCATGCCGCTACCTTCGAGCAGATGCTCGTAGGCCAAAGCGATTTCGATGGCGTTGAGGTCCTGGCGCTGCAGGTTCTCGACCAGAGCCAGCTCCATCACGTTCTCGTCGTTGACGGTACGGATGTAGGCGGGAATGGTTTCAAGCCCAGCCAGCTGGGAGGCACGCCAACGGCGCTCGCCGGCAATAATCTGATACCTGTCATCGGCCACCTGTCTCAGCGTGATAGGCTGGATGATGCCCAGTTCGTGTATGCTTGTAGCCAGTTCGTCGAGAGCTTCTTGGTCAAACTCGTGGCGTGGCTGGTTGGGGTTGGGTTCTATCTGGTTGAGGGCAATCTCGTTGATGGTCGACGACCCGCTCGTCCTTACATCTTCGGTTGAGATGAGCGCATCGAGTCCGCGTCCCAGCGCGGTGCCTTTGCCCGATATGTTGAATTTCTTGTGTGGAGGCATAGTCTTACATGTTTTTGTCAATGATTTCCTTGGCCAGGTTCAGATGGTTCTTGGCACCAGCCGATTCGGCGTCGTAGAGGATCACGGGCAGTCCGTGGCTCGGGCTTTCGCTCAGCTTCACGTTGCGCTGGATGACAGTCTTGAAGACCAGCTCCTGGAAGTGGCGCTTCACCTCGTCGTATATCTGGTTGGCCAGACGCAGACGGCTGTCATACATCGTGAGCAGGAAGCCTTCTATCTCCAGTCTCGGGTTGAGCTTGCTCTTGATGATCTTGATGGTGTTGAGCAGCTTGCTGATACCCTCGAGCGCAAAGTATTCGCACTGTACGGGGATGATAACCGAGTCGGCGGCAGTGAGACAGTTGACGGTGATAAGTCCCAGCGAAGGCGCGCAGTCTATCAGTATATAGTCGTACTCGTCGCGCATGGGTGCAAGGAGTTCTTTCATCATCTTCTCGCGGTTGTTCTTTATCTTGAGCATTTCCACCTCGGCACCTACCAGGTCGATATGGCTGGGTATGATGTCGAGACCGTCGATGTCGGTGGTGTAGATGGCCTCTTTGACATCGGTGTGGTCAATGATACACTCGTAGAGCGAGCAGTCCACCTCCTTGATGTCTACGCCCAATCCGCTCGAAGCGTTGGCCTGTGGGTCGGCATCTACCACCAGCACGGTTTTCTCTAAAGTTGCCAACGAGGCGGCCAAGTTTATCGTAGTAGTAGTTTTACCTACACCGCCTTTCTGGTTTGCCACAGCTATAATTTTTCCCATTTCCTATGTAATTCTATCGATTATTTAGACTGCAAAGATACATATTTTATATGATATAGTCGTATTCTTGGCCCTTTTTTCGTACTTTTGTAGCGAAAAAATAACGAAAAATAATGAGTATTAATAAACCACTGATATTGGTATCCAATGATGACGGCTTCGATGCCGTAGGTATTTGTTCGCTTGTCGAGATGATTGGCGATATGGGCGAGATTATCGTCTGCGCGCCCGACTCTGCCCGCTCGGGCTTTTCCCGCGCTTTCTCTGCCACTGTCCCCCTGCGCCTGACGCGCCGCAACAATATGGGCGAAGTCGAGGTATGGTCTACCAACGGCACCCCCGTCGACTGTGTCAAACTGGCTGTAGATGAGCTCTGTGGAGGCCGCACTCCCGACCTTGTCATCGGTGGCATCAACCATGGCGACAACTCCACCGTCAACAACCACTATTCGGGCACCATGGGAGTGGCTGTCGAGGGCTGCATCAAGGGCATTCCCTCGGTGGCGTTCTCCAACTGCGATTACAACCCCCAGTCGTCGCAGACCCACCTCACCCACTATGTGCGCCGCGTGGTAGAGCGGGTGCTGGCCGAGGGACTGCCCAAGGGCGTCTGCCTCAATGTCAACTTCCCCGACCGCAAGACCTTTGAAGGCATCCGAGCCTGCCGCATGACCTTCGGCGAGTGGGTCAACGAGGTCTCCCCCCAGCGCCATCCTCTCGGCTATCCTTACTACTGGATGGTGGGCCATTACCGCAATGCCGAGCCCGATGCCCAGGACACCGACCAGTGGGCACTTGCCCACGGCTATGTGGCTGTTACCCCCACCACCATTGATGTTACTGCTTATCAGATGATAGATACTGTCAACAACTGGAAACTATGAAATACTATCTTATCGTAGGCGAAGCCAGCGGCGACCTGCATGCCAGCCATCTCATGCAGTCGCTCTGTAGGTATGACGCCGACGCCCAGTTCCGCTTCTTCGGCGGCGACCTGATGACGGCAGTCGGCGGCACCCGCGTGCGCCATTACCGCGAACTGGCCTACATGGGCTTCGTGCCCGTGCTGCTGCATCTGCCCACCATCTTCCGCAATATGGCCATGTGCAAGCGCGACATTGTGGAGTGGCAGCCCGACGTGGTCATCCTCGTCGATTATCCGGGCTTCAATCTCAATATCGCCCAGTATCTGCACAGCCACACCCGCATCCCCGTGTTCTACTACATCTCGCCCAAGATATGGGCGTGGAAGGAGTGGCGCATCCGCAACATCAAGCGCGATGTCTCCGAGCTCTTCTCCATCCTCCCCTTCGAGGTGCCGTTCTTCGAGGAGCGCCATCATTATCCCATCCACTATGTGGGCAACCCCACTGCCGACGAGGTGCGCAACTTCAGGGCATCCTACACCGAGTCGCGCCAGGATTTCGGCATCCGTCACCAGCTCGACGACCGCCCCATCATAGCCCTGCTTGCCGGCAGCCGTCGACAGGAAATCAAGGACAATCTGCCTATGATGATTGCTGCCACCGAGCGGCTGCTCGAGCGGCGCGGACTTACCCGCCAGTACCAGATGGTGCTGGCAGGAGCACCCTCGATAGACGATGCCTACTATGCGCCCTTCCTCGAGGGTCACGATGTGGCGATGGTGCGCAACGAGACCTATCCGCTGCTCTCCCATGCTGTGTCGGCGCTCGTCACCAGCGGCACCGCCACCCTCGAGACGGCACTCTTCGGCGTGCCCCAGGTGGTGTGCTACAAGACGCCGGTGCCACGGCTCATCCGCTTTGCGTTCAACCACATCATCCATGTGCGCTTCATCAGTCTGGTCAATCTCATCGCCGACAGCGAGGTGGTGCCCGAGCTGCTTGCCGACCGCTTTACCCTCGAAGGCATCGCATCCCATCTGGAGCGCATACTCCCTGGCGGAGCCGACCGCGCCACCATGCTCGAGGGCTATGCCGAGGTGCAGCGACGGTTGGGCGACGAGGTGGCACCCGACAATGCCGCCCGCATTATGATAGACAAACTCAGCCAGCGATGATCCGCCCTCGGGCTCTGCCCCTATGGCTGCATCGCTGTTCCGTACCCCTGTGGGCTGTCCGAGTGGCTCCATCGCAGTCTCGGTCATAGACATCCTTCTGCCGACCCTCTGGGTATAAACGCAAAACAATCTGCCAGCGCTCCAGTGGCTGGCAGATTGTTTTATTATTTTTGTTGTCGGGGGTCACGCCTCTTTCCGTCGTCACCCGGCGTGTGGTGCTGCTCCTGCAGCGTTCACACGATTGTGATGAAAACCGGTTCGCCGGCTTTGCGGCTGTCCAGTATCTTCATTATCTCTTCCATGGCTATGCGCGAGTTGAGCACCATGCCTTTCTTCCGGTTTTGTCCCACCAGTATGCACCCTTGCGTGTCTTTGGGCGTATTGCCAGAGTGTATGCGCACACCATCGAAACCTGGCACGCCGAGCAGCAGAGGCAGCCACTTCTTGAACTTAGGCGACTTGGTCACCACCAGGGCATACCGCCCTTCGGGTATGGCTGTTTTTCCCTTCTGCTTGCGACCGCCGTGGGCCAGGTCGCGCCACGTGGGTTCGAGCGTGTCGCAGATATACTCGTTGTCTATCTCCATCCTACCTATGGTGTAGTCCTTGCGTCGGGCTATTCGTGTAAGTTTAATTTCCATTGTTATCCTGTAGTTTGTCTGTTGTGTTTCAGTCAGTGTGTTTCTCAGTGTTTTTTCATGTAGAGTGCTATCAGTGATGCTGTCATCAGAGCCTGCAGCCACAGTTCTTCGTCTGCCAGTATGGTTTGGGCTGCCGTGCGGTGTCGTCGTTTCCATCTCTGCCATGTCGCAGCTATCGCTGTCCACAGCTTGTTTCTTTTTCTTTTGTTCTGTTTCATGTTACCTGCTAGTTTTGATTAGACGCTGCAAAGTTAAGCACTTCCAACTTTGCCATCAACGATATAGTGTACATGAAATATAACAGGTGTGTAACAGTGGTGACAGCCATGGCCATCGCCCTCGTGGCCTCTGCCTATCTGTATCTTTCTACCATCATCCCGATGGCTCTGCGGGTCTCCTCGTCGTCTATCAGCGCCCGGTTTATCGACGACCGCATGTCTCTTCCGTTCAGCGCCATGCGTCGTCCGTATTCGGCTTGCGACACCGCGTCGTCATAGATGCCCAAGTCTATGAGCCTGCCCATGACCTGGCAGACAAACCGGGCGTTGAACCGTGTGTCCTTGGCGCCGTTGAGGCGGGTGAGCCTTAGGGCATACTGCTCGATGATGTCGCTCCAGAGCGCATCGGCCCTCGACAGCCATCCCGGGGTGATATATGGGTTGGCGCGACTTATATATTCGATGGCGGCAAGTCTTATCTCTTCGTTGGCGCCGTCGGCGGCATCGGCATGGACGAGACGGTCCAGTAGCAGCTCGGCACTGACAAAACGGCGCAGTATGCGGCGGGGTATCTGCAGATAGTAGGCGCGCGACACAAAGTCGGCCACCGACAGCCGATACTCGTCGTGCAGCCCGTGGGGCATAGCCTTCAGCGCCTGCTCCATCTCGTGGCGGTCTATGCCACCTATGTGTCGCAGCGCGTCGGCCACGCCCGCACTCTGCGCCAGTCTGCGGGTGATGTGGTGGGCTATGTCTGCACACACCTCGTTGTTGCCCATCTCGGTTATGGCCACATCCATGCGTCGGCCATACTCTGCCAGCTGCTCGTCGCCACTCGCCAGCAGCCTGTCGGCTATGGTGCGTCGCGTCTGCGAAGCCTCGCCACTCAGGTCATAGCGCATCCCTTGCATATATCGCTCTATGTCTCTGCACAGATTGTCGCTCGCCGCCGTGTGGTGGCTCAGCTGTGCCAGCACATGGCGCTGGAGCATGTCCTGGCGCAGTTCGTCGTCGCCCAGTCGGGCTATGGGTATATGGCTCCAGGCTTCATCCCATTCGTCATATCGCCCGTCGCTCATCAGGGGTTCTATGTATATCTCCTTGTCCACCTCCATCTCGGCATGACACCGGCAGGAGTGGGCGTCGGCAGCAGTTATCACGCCGTAGAGCAGCCCATACTCCGTGGCGTCGAGATAGGCGGCTATGCGGTGGCAGTCGTCGTTGTTGACATATGCCACCACCTCGCTGTCTATGCAGGCAATGGCGGCCTCGGGGTTGCGGTGGTTTTCACGGTCGCGCATCAGCACCACCTCTTGGCCTATGGCCCGAGCCAGTCGCTCTTCGAGCTGTGTGCCACGCCATGCGTGATGTCTGAAACCTACGAGGGTGCAATGGATGGATATCATATCTGTCGCGTGTGGTTGTGGGTAATTGTTTTTATCTTACATGGTCTTGTCTCTTGGGGTGTCTTGCACTCCGTCGTTTATCGCCCTGCACATCATGTAGTATGCGTATATATACACCGATGTGCTGCTGACCTCAATGATGATGTTTACGCAGGTGATGGCTGTCTGCTGCGTGTTTCCTGCCAGATAGAACACAGCCGACGGGATGATGTTAGAGCCTGCCAGCCATACGAGGAACACCATAACAAGGGCTATGCCCAGTTTGTGCATGTTCCCCTTATACTTGCTGTACAGATGGCAGCCTGCCATCAGCGATGCGATGACCGAGAGCAGTCCTATTGTGCCTTGTATCCAGGTAAGCACGGTCACCATCTGGGGTGTCTGTCCGTCTTCCGTCATTGTCACCAGATTGGACCTGAAGCATAGCCCCAGGATGAATGTGAGCATATAGCATATCGTCACCACTTTGCTGCAGTATCGTAGCAGTCTTGTGTCTGCAGGTAGTGCCAGACTGAACATTGCCCATAAGACAATAGGGGTAAGCTGCAGCAACAAGTGCTCTACGGTAAGCACCATGCGGCCCATGCTGATGGGCATGCCGAGTTCTCCGCAAACGGAGATGGCCAGCGAGAGAAAGGCGAAGATGCAATATGCATACATGGCATATTGTGCAGTGTGGTATATTATTATAGGTATACTTTTCCTTGTTCTTGTCATAAACCTAAGTTTGATGATTTATCTACGGCTTATCGTGAATAAAGTTACTGCAAAGGTAGCAAAAAAATCATCATCCTCTTCCTTCCGCACCTTTTTCTCTATAGCGGTCCTGCAGACACCGTCTGCACATCTGTCTCCACCTCTGTCATCATTGTCAGCCAGTAGGGTAGTGTCGCCATGCCACTGGTTGCGCCAGTCAGCGCGTCGGGTCACGCTATCCATGCCCTTCAGTCGTGCCACCAAGTCACTTCAGTCGTGCCAACCATTCGCTTCAGTCGTGCCCTTCAGTCGCTTCAGTCGTGCCCTTCAGTCGCTTCAGTCGTGCTATCCATGTTATTGGCTGATGCGCATCGTCCGAAACGAGCATCCGCATCGGACGGTGCGCACATCCGTATCGTCCGAAACGCGTGTCCGTATCGGACGGCGCGCATGGCTGTCGTCAGCCCTGTTGCCTATGAGTGCCTTCTTACTTCAATTCGTGTGTAAATATCCTATATTTTGTGCCGTCAATGATTATTTTTGTAATTATTCCGACACTCCATACTTCCGCACCCCCGTAAAGGAGTTTCTTCCTTTTTTTTTCATATTCCAGGAAATCCCAGTCATTGCACATTTTCCGGAAATCATAATCATAGTACATCTGCTCATAATCTCTCATAGCTCTAATTTTCCCTTTATGATAGTAATATTCTACTAACCTGTTGCCATAGTCTCGTGCAAAAACATCCTGATAATTACTGCAATATTTCCAAATGGTGCCGCGGCCATAACCAGTAGACGGGTAGAGTTCAATCATTATGAGAGTGTCATTATGGTTGACATGAAAGCTCTCAATGTTATAGAAGTGGGTTCTATTCCGCAATTTCCTATAATAATCTACTTTACTATGCATTATAAACTTTTCCGCTTCGCCTAATAGTTTTTTATGCTCGATAGCGACCGCTTTCGAGATTTCCTTCCAGTTCTGTGCTGATGCATTAGCTGCAAACATCAATAGCAAAATAATAATTCTAATTACCATAAAACAAATTCTTTTTAGTTTTCTTATCTATAATTCTCGTGGGCTCATACCCTTTATTTCCAATAATTGCATAATGAGTTCTCAGAGGCAACTTTGCTTCTGCTCTAATTTCGTTTTCTATATATGTGGCATATTTCTCTGTGTTAGGTATGTCCTCAGAATTAGGCCTCTTAGTCCAAATCCCATATTCTGTTTTTTTATATAACTGGTCCACAGCGTGCGCTAATTCGTGTCCTAAAGCTATATATGTAGGACGGGTTATATTACCATTCTCATTTATGCCGCCAATTTCTATAGCATTATTCCATGATACGACATTTCCCGTTGTCTCATTTTTTCCATATTTAATAATTATATTTTTTCTCCCTAATAATGTGTTTATAAGTTTTTTCCCTGTAGGAGTTAAAGATAAAAGTTTCAAGGCTTTTAAGACTTGGCCCATAAAAACGTTTTTACCAGTATAGCATTTTCCATTCTTGGAATAAAATTTATATTGGTTATTAGTTTCTTTACAATAAAATGGTATGTAGCCTATAACTTCCCTTTGTTTAATAATAGGTTTGAAATAAAAAATACTATCTCCATCAATATCAACTGCATCTACCGGGTCGTCCCCACACGACACATATGGCGACCATGGGTAGTATTTCTCCGCCAAGGCATCCATTACGTTCCATCTTCCCGTGACGGGGTCGTAGTGGCGGGCACCGTGGTCATACCAGTCCAGTCCGTGAGTGCGGTCGAGCTCTTTGCCTATGTATTTGTAGGGTTGGGGGGCGTGGTCACTCTCTCTGCTTCCGGCAATGGCGAAAGCAGGGAGGCTCAGAGTGGTCATGAGCCCCAACAGCATTATGACAATCAGGCGGCGCATTGACAGGGGTTAAGATGTATACATTGCAAATATAATAATAATGTACACACGTGCCAAGAAAATCGGGGGAAAAGTGATGGCTGGGGGTGAAAATAATGTCAATAGTCTGGCAGTAGCTAACATGCACATCTGTTGCCACATCACTTTTCTGCTACCCCATCATGCCCCATCAGCCCAGGTCCCCATGTTTCCCACTATTTTCTGCTGCTATAGTCTAAAAGATAGGGCAGTTGTGTGGATGGTAGAACAAAAAGTATTACCTTTGTGTAGAAGATTGGCAACCACGACGCAAAGCGTTGCAACCATCGCGACGCATGGCGCACGGACAGTCTGAATAAGCATAGTAACACAACAAACATAGACAATGTCAACAGTAAAAATCACAACCACTCTGGGCGACATCGTAGTCAGCCTGTATGACGAGACGCCCCTCCACCGCGACAATTTCCTCAAGCTCGCCGCCGAGGGCTATTACGACGGCCTCTTGTTCCACCGTGTCATCAAGGACTTCATGGTTCAGGGCGGAGACCCCGACTCGAAAGGCGCTCCTGCCGGCAAACGCCTCGGTATGGGCGGCCCCGGCTATACTGTCAAAGCCGAAATCAATCCCCGTCTCTTCCATAAACGTGGTGCGCTCTGCGCTGCCCGACTTGGTGACGAGGTCAATCCTGATCGCGAGTCGAGCGGCAGCCAGTTCTACATCGTCTGGGGCTCGGTCTACAAGCCTGCCCAACTCAAGCAGATGGAGAAGCAGATGCAGCAGAACCAGGTGACCATCGCCTTCAACGACCTTGTGGCCGCCCATAAGGACGAGATTATGGATATGCGCCGCAACCGCGACCGCGCTGGACTGCAAGACCTTCAGGAGCGTCTGATTCAGGAAGCCCAGGACAGCTGCGAGGCCAACCCTGTAGGTTTTACCGAGGAGCAGACCGAGGCTTACAGCTCCCTTGGCGGCACTCCCCATCTCGACGGACAGTATACCGTGTTTGGCGAGGTGACAGAGGGTCTCGATGTGGTCGAGCAGATACAGTCTGCCGCCACCAGCCCCGATGACCGTCCTTGCGAAGACATCGCCATCATCAAGACCGAGGTCTGCCAGTCTGTGCAGTGATGCCGCGGTCCTGACTGACGGTCTGACTATGTGGGCCAAGACCGTCGGGAGCCAGCCCGTCACCCTCGTATATCTACACGCAAAGCGCCCTGCCAGGATGAAGAGCAGTTTTTTCACCTTGGCAGGGCGCTTTGCGTATGGCGGTCATGCGGCAGCCGGTCTCTCTGACTGTCATGATCCCATCGTGGATGGTACGCAGCCTTGGCAACTCTGTAGGAGTTGCGCTTTCCCAGCCCAGGGTTGAGGGGCGCAGCGCCTCTACCCTGGGTGCAAATCAGTACAAATCAATGCTACTCTGTAAGAGTTGCGATTAGCCGCAGGCGTTACCCGGGCAGGACATAATATAGGATGATATAAACACAAAAAGCCATGGCGGCTGTTGTCGGCTTCGCCTTTTTGGTGACGGTGGCGACGCCAGTCGGAAAACGAGTTTTCCTCCTTATCATCACCACCATCCCCAACGCCATGCGTTGCATGGCGACAACAGCCGGCATGGTAAAAAAAGCGGCCGTTGGCCGTTCTAAAAGTCCGCCGTTGACGGTAAAAAAACAGTTGCTTGTAGTGGTTCATCAAAGAGAGCAATGAAGAAGAGGTGTTATATATTGATAAGAAATAAGCTAATCACTTTTTGTAGCTTCTTATGCGAGTATATCAAGAGAACATGGAAACGCACGAGACAAGTAACGCCTACGGCTAAACGCAACACTTACAGCGTTGCTATGTTGGTGGGTATCTTACCCAGGGTAGCGTGCTTTCGCCCGCAACCCTGGGCTGGGAAAGCGCAACTCCTACAGAGTTGCCGGGGGTGCGTACTATCTTCCGATGAGTATGGTCAAATATATTTGGGCGGTTATTGGCTAACCATGATGGACGGTACGCACCCAATGTTGGAATGGTGTTTGCCCATGGTGTGTGGTGCGCATACAATGATGGGGTAGCCCATCGTGAAAGGTACGCACCCTTGGCAACTCTGTAGGAGTTGCGCTTACATAGCCCAGGGTTGAGGTGCGCAGCGCTTCTACCTTGGGTGCAAATCACTACAAATTAATGCTACTCTGTAAGAGTTGCGATTAGCCGCAGGCGTTACCTGCAGCAGGACATAATATAGGATGATATAAACACAAAAAGCCATGGCGGCTGTTGTCGGCTCCGTCGTTACTGGTCGGGATTCTCTACATATCCCTGGTACTTCTTGTCCAGGTCGGCCATGATGGTCTGGTATGCCTCGTCCATGGTCTTGCGCTCATACTCCAGCCCTTTGCCTTGGGGATAGATGGGGGCATGGATGGTGAGCTTGAGCGGATGCCAGTCGACGAAGTGCCCGTCGCGCATACGGGGCAGCACGTCGAATGAGCCGTTGATGGTAAGCGGCACTACGGGCAACTGGAGCTCGTCGGCGAGCATGAAGGCACCGCGGCGGAATACCCCCATGTGTCCGGTAAATGAGCGGGCTCCCTCGGGGAAGACCACCAGCGACATGCCCTCGCGCAGCGTGTCGCGCGCATGGTCATAGGTTTCGCGTATCTTGCTGGGCCCACGCTTGTCTACAAAGATGTGATGGGCATAGTGGCACGCGGCGCCCACCAGAGGCACATTGCGCAGGCTGCGCTTCATCATCCACTTGAAGTTGCGGTTCAGGAAACCGTAGATGAGGAAGATGTCAAACGCTCCCTGATGATTGCTTACGAATACATAGGACTCGTCCTTGCGCAGATGCTCGCGCCCCTCGACCTTGACGGGGAGAAGGAGGATAAAGGTGGTGAGTCGCGACCACCACTTGCCGGGATAGTAGCCCCAGAAGTGGCCGTTGCCCAGTCGGCAGCCTATCATGGTGGTGAGCGAAGTGACGATGCTGGCTACCAGGAATATGGGTAGTGCGACGATGAGCTGATAGAGTCGATACAGATACTTCATTGGTTTTATGATTTGTTCGTTGTCAGTGTAATGATGGTTATCTCTGGATTTACATGATAGCGCATGGGTACCACGCCGCCCAGTCCGGCATTGACATAGAGCCAGCGCTGTCCCTCGCGGTAGAGCCCCAGGTCGTGGCGCTGTCGCAGCTGGGTGAAGCGCAGCCCGAAGAGCTCTATCTGTCCGCCGTGGGTGTGTCCGCTCAGGGTGACTTGGGCGGTAGAGTGGGGCAGTATGGTGCGGGTCCACGACGACGGGTCGTGCTCGAGCATCAGGGTAAACGCCCCGGCAGGTATTCCGCGCATGGTCTTGCCCACGTCGCCTCGCGAGGGGAAGGGCGGCTCGCCGTCGTTCTCCATGCCGGCGATGAAGATAGAGTCGCTGCCACACCTTATGACGCAGTTGTCGTTGAGCAGCAGATGCCACCCCAGTCCGCGCTCCATCTGGCAGAGCCGCTGTTCGGCGCGGCTGCGCTCCTCGTCGGTGCCGCCGAGATAGGTGGCATAGTCGTGGTTGCCCAGTACCGAGTAGACTCCCAGCGGAGCCTTGAGGCGTGCGAGCATGGGCATCACGGGCTCCAGCTCGGCGGGCTTCACGTTCTGTATGTCGCCCGTGAAGCAGATGAGGTCGGGGTGCTGGGCGAGCGTGCTGTCGATGGCACGGCTCAGTATCTGGGCGCGGCGGCCGGTATAGGTGCCCACATGGGCGTCGGAGAGATGTGCCACGCGCAGTCCGTCAAACTCTTTCGGCAGATTGTCTACCGCCAGCGTCACGTGCTTCACCTCTATATCGGCGAAACCTATGGTATAGCCATAGACAAAGGCGTAGACCATATACCCCGCAAGCCCTATCCCCACGAGGCGGCCCCAGTTGCGGCGGCTGTGGGCGAGGCGGCATATCGCCAGACCTATGGCCGAGCAGAGCATATAGACCAACTTGGGCACTACCCATACCCCGAGCAGGGCGATGTAGAGCCGTGCCCAGTAGATGTCGTCGGGCACAAAGCTGGGCGACACTGCTAGTATGCTGCTGAAGACTATCATCAGCGCCGAAGGTGTCAGCCACAGCAGCCGCTCTACCCACGAGTAGCCTGGGCGGCGCAGACGGTGCAGCCAGAGATATACATCGGGCAGGATGATGATAAGTAGCAGAGGGATGAACACACGGGCTATCATTGTCGTATCATATTGGATTCTAAAAACTTGCGCATCAGCGTGATGGGGATGCCGCGTCGGTGGGCGTAGTCGGCGAGCTGGTCGTCGCCTATCTTGCCCAGGTCGAAGTAGCGTGCCTCGGGGTGGCTTATCATGAGCCCCGACACGCTGGCGTGAGGCGTCATCATGCCGCTCTCGGTGAGGCGTATGCCTATATCGGTGAAGTGCAGCAGCCGGTCGAGCACAAAGTTGAGGCTGGTATCGGGCATTGAGGGGTAGCCTATGGCGGGCCTTATGCCCTGATAGTCGCAAGCCAGCATGCGGGCGGGGTCTTCGGGCTCGTCGGGCTGGTAGCCCCATAGCCGTGTGCGCACCTCGTAGTGCAGCCGTTCGGCGGCAGCCTCTGCCAGTCTGTCGGCAAGGGTCTGTCTCAGCATCTGCTGGTAGATGTCGCCGTGGCAGTCGGTCTCCATGCCGCTGTCTACGGTGGTGGCGAAGACGCCTATATGGTCGGGCTCGCCATAGCCTGCAGGCCGCACAAAGTCAGAGAGACACAGCGTGTAGTCGCATCCTTTGGCGGGATGTTGCTGGCGCAGCAGGGGGATGCGCTCTCCGCTGTCGAGCACGATGTCGTCGCCGTCGCCCCAGGCAGGGTATAGCCCTATGATGGCGCGGGCCTTGAAGCGGTCATCGGTCTGGCGGAGCGTGTCGAGAGCCTCGGCTTTCATGCGCTGGCGCTCGCACTCGGGCTTGCCGTTGAGGCTCCAGGCGTAGTAGAAGTAGACCCAGTTGATGTAGGGCTCGAGCTGGCTGAAACTGTAGGTGACGACGGTCTTCATCTGAACGCTATCTCTTCGCCCCGACTGTCGGTGCAGAAGTGTCCACGGTCGTAGATGGTGCGGCCGTTGCACAGGGTGGTACGCACCCGCCAGTCGAAACTGTCGCCCATGAGCGGGCTCCATTTACACTTGCTCTGTATGATGTCTTCGGTGACCGTCCAGCGCTGGTGGGGTTCCACGATGGCGATGTCGGCCTTGTAGCCACGACGCAGAAATCCGCGGTCGCGCACGCCGAAGAGTCGGGCGGGGTTGTGGCACATCAGTTCCACCATGCGCTCCACCGTGAGCACTTCCTGGTCGGTGAGTCCCAGCATGGCGGGCAGCGAAAACTGCACCATGGGCATGCCCGAAGCGGCATGGGCGCAGCCTCCTTGCTTGTCGGCCAGCAGATGGGGAGCGTGGTCGGTGCCGAGGGTGTAGATGCGGCCGTCGGTGAGGCCACGGCGCAGGGCGTCGCGGTCGTGGGCGGTCTTCACGGCGGGGTTGCACTTGATGAGTGCGCCCCGCTGCGCATAGTCGCTGTCGCTGAAGAGCAGATGGGCTGCCACGGCTTCGGCGGTGATGTGGTCGTCGGAGCCGAAGAGCTCCAGCTCGCGGGCTGTGGTGATGTGGGCCACATGCAGACGGGTGTGATGGTGGCGTGCCAGGCTTACTGCCTTGTGCGTAGACTGCCAGCAGGCTTCCTCGCTGCGTATGGTGGGGTGGTACTGGATGTCGGGGTCGTCGCCGTAGAGGGCTTTGGCGCGTGCCATGTTGACATTGATAATGGCAGAGTCTTCGCAGTGGGTCATCAGGGGCAGACCGCGCTCGGCGCAGGCGGCGAAGATGGCGTCGAGGGCGCTGTCGCCGTCTACCAGCATGTTGCCGGTCGAGGCACCCATAAACAGCTTGATGCCGGGTATGCGGTGGGCGTCGGCATGGCCGATGAGCGACAGGTTGGAGGCTGTGGCTCCGGGGAAGAAACTGTAGTTGACATGGCTCTCGTGCGCCGCGCGTTCAAACTTGTCGTTGAGGGCTTCGAGGGTGGTGGTCTGGGGCACGGTGTTGGGCATGTCCATCACCGATGTCACGCCACCCCAGGCAGCGGCTCGGGTCTCGCTCTCGATGTCGGCTTTCTGGGTGAGTCCCGGCTCGCGCATGTGGACGTGCTCGTCTATCACGCCGGGCATAACGAGACACCCCGTGGCGTCTATCTCTTCCGAATAGAGGCCACGGGGTGTACTGCTGTCTTCGTTAATTTCGGTTATCCTGTCGTTGTCGATGACCAGACTTCCGAGGAAGCTCCTGCCTTCGTTGACGATGGTACCTCCATAAATGATTGTAGACATATAGAGTTCATTGTTTATTTGCTTGCGCCAGGCTGGGCCATCTGGTTGGGCGTTGGCGCAGCCTCTACGGGCTGGGCGGGCGCCTGTTCCTGTGCAGGCACATCCTTCATGCCAGTCATAATCTGCTGGTTCTCGAGTGCCTTGGCGTAGTAGTCCTTGACGTATGGGTCGTTCTTGAAATTGTCGGTAGCCTTGCTCATGATGTCCTCTATCCAGGGGTCGAGCATGGGGTAGGTGTTGTTGATGGTAGCCATGAAGAACACGCCGGGACCGAGCACGTTGTCAAAATTCTCGGTGACAAAGCTGGTAACCAGCTGGTCTTCTTCTTGCGACAGCTTCTGGGCGGTGGCCTCGAGCTGCTGGTTCACCACGTTCATGTCGTTGCCGTTCATGATGGCCTGGTCGTGCTGGTGGATGAGGTCGGCCTGCTGGCTCTTGAGCTGGTTGAACTTGTTGAAGAACTGGAACAGCTTGTCGTTGAGCGGA
This sequence comes from Prevotella sp. P4-51, assembly GCF_002251455.1. NCBI lineage: Bacteria > Pseudomonadati > Bacteroidota > Bacteroidia > Bacteroidales > Prevotellaceae > Prevotella > Prevotella sp. P4-51. The sequence goes on along the minus strand of NZ_NPJM01000066.1, from coordinate 48,341 downwards.
GTGCCGCTTACCACCTGCTGGGTGTTGTCTATCTTGACCACGATGTCGCCGGCTTCGAGCACTACGGGCATCACGCTTTCGTCTTCCATGAATATGGTGGCCATGCGCACGGTGTCTACAGTGCCGGTAAACGAGAATTTGCCGTGAACGACGTCACACGAGTCGAGGTTCTTCATCTCATTGTTTACCAATACCTTCAAATATAGTTTGCGACCATCCAAGGTGGAAATATTGGACGTGCCTTGGATGTCGAACGACTTTGCACAAGATGTCAGCGTCAACAGGGCGATAAAGTAAAATACTACTTTCTTCATATATAGCTTTTAGTTCTGTGTTGTTGTGCCAGCGGTGACGACCGAGCTTTCGCTCGCCAGTATCAGCCTCCGGCTTGTTAGCACAAAGGTAATATCTAATATCGAAGTTATGAACTTTTTTAATGCTTATTTATAGATTAGCGCCTACTTTTAAGTATTTTTTGTTTTCTTGAGTTCGCTGTCGAGGCGATGTGTAGTGTAAACCTCAAGGATGGCGGCGATAAGCAGCAGCACTACCCACTTGTTGTATACATATTCTATATAGGTGTAGTACCCCGCGCTCATGTTGCTGTCGAAGAGCGACACCAGAACATGATACACGGTGTCTACCATGAGCATGCCCGAAAGAATGAAGAATATGTCGGCAATGCTCTGTATGCGCTTGAGCCGCTTGATGGTCGGGTCGTTGCCCTCGTAGGGCTGCATCATCTGCATGATGGCAAACATGCACGCGCCGAAGAGGAATATCCAACACATCACCTGCTGCCAGAGCAGGAAGCAGTAACAGCCGGCGCCCACCACCATGAGCAGACCGCCTGAGAGATAGATGGCATTCTGCCACTTATTCATTGTTTTCATCATTGTCATTTGTCGTTTGGTCATCGCTGAGCACAAAGATGTCCTCGTCATCGGTCTTCATGAAATAACGCTCGCGAGCTACCTTCTCGATGGCTTTGGGATTGCGCGTCAGCTCTTGCAGCTTCTTCGTGTCGTGTTCGTTCTGGGCATTATACCGCTCTATCTCGTCCTTGAGGTCGCCTATCTGCAGCTCATACTGGATGCGCTTGCGGAAGCTGTTGTTGCCTACCACACCCACCATGATTGTACCCAGTACGATTACGATGAGATACTTGTAATGACCGAGCAGATTGCCTATATTACCTTTACGAAAAAACATATTTATATGTATTACACGTGCAAAAATACTAAATATCATCGAAACTTTCGACATTTTTAGTTACTTTTGCAATAGAGATGCCAATATTCGTCGACCAGACGATGGGCGTCGCTATCATTGCAACATTAAACTATATCCCTATAAGTATGGAAGAATACATTGTATCCGCCCGCAAGTACCGCCCGATGAGCTTCGACTCGGTGGTGGGACAGTCGGCGCTTACCACTACGCTCAAGAATGCGGTGAAGAGCGGCAAACTCGCTCACGCATACCTCTTCTGCGGTCCGAGAGGTGTGGGAAAGACCACCTGCGCGCGTATCTTCGCCAAGGCCATCAACTGCATGCACCCCACTGCCGAGGGAGAGGCGTGCAACGAGTGTGAGAGCTGCCAGGCGTTCAACGAGCAGCGCTCCTACAACATCTTTGAGCTCGATGCCGCCAGCAACAACTCGGTAGAAAACATCAAGGCGCTCATGGAGCAGACACGCATCGCCCCCCAGCTCGGCCGCTACAAGGTCTTCATCATCGACGAGGTACACATGCTCTCTACGGCTGCCTTCAACGCCTTCCTCAAGACGCTCGAGGAACCGCCAGCCCACGTCATCTTCATCCTCGCCACCACCGAGAAGCACAAGATACTGCCCACCATCATCAGCCGTTGCCAGATTTATGACTTCGACCGCATGACCGTGCCCGGCATCGTAAACCACCTCAAGATGGTGGCAGAGCGCGAAGGCATCAAGGCAGAGCCCGAGGCGCTGCACATGATAGCCGAGAAGGCCGACGGCGGTATGCGCGACGCGCTGTCTATCTTTGACCAGGCGGCGAGCTTCAGCCAGGGCGACATCACCTACAAGAAGGTGCTCGAAGACCTCAACATCCTCGACAGCGAATACTACTTCAAGGTCATCGACCAGGCACTCGAGAACAAGGCCTCCGACATCATGGTGCTGTTCAACCAGGTGCTCTCCAAGGGCTTCGACGCAGGCAGATTTGTCAACGGACTTGCCACCCATGTGCGCAACGTGCTCATGGCGCGCGATGCCGAGACCATAGCCCTGCTCGAAGTGAGCGAACAGCAGCAACAGCGCTACAAAGAGCAGGCACAGCGTTGCTCTGTACCGTTCCTGTACAAGGCGCTGCGCATCCTCAACCAGTGTGATGTCAACTACAGGCAGAGTTCCAACAAGCGCCTGCTGGCTGAAATCACCCTGATAGGGGTGGCACAAATCACCCAGCCCGACGATGCCGCCGGCGTGGGGCCTGGCCCCAAGAGATTGAAATCCCTGTTCAGACTTATCACAGCGTCTCAGCCTAAAGCGGCAGCACAGGTGGCCGTGGCTGAGCCCCCTGTCCGCCGCCCGCAGAAGGAGGTGCAGACAGTAGAGGCTGTGGCTCCTTCTGAAGCGCCCAAGACCCCATCCCGGGCGGCGCAACCTATGGTTAATCCCCTTCTGGGCATGTCGTCGCTCTCGTTCAGTTCGATACTGAAAAACGAGGAGAAAGTGGCGCAGATCGAGGACGACGCCTTCAAGACCGACGCCGACAGCGCACAGCCCGAGGGGAAGCCCTTCGACGATGCCCAGCTCGGACTGGAGTGGCGTGGCATGTGCAACCGTATGCCCAAGAAGTATGTCGCGCTGGCGCAGCGTATGAAGAACATCGACCCCGTCATCACCGACTATCCCCTTGTCGAAGCGGTGGCAGACAATACCTTCCTGGCCAACGAAATCATCGAAATCAAGCCGCGTATAGAGAAGACGCTGCAAATTGCGTTGGGTTGCCCCGACCTCAAGCTCAGCGTGCGCGTGGCAGAGGCGAAGGAGGTAAAGCGCATGCCTACCCGCCGCGAGATGCTCGACCATCTGCGTGCCAACCATCACGCTGTAGGCAAACTCATCGACAATCTGCAGCTCCTTCTCACATAACTGTGTCGGCACATTAGGGCAGGGGAGCGCAGTAGCCCATACCCTCAGCCTACAGCCGACAAGCACAGTCGCCGCAACGGGACAAAAGCAAACACCAGCAGTTGCTTTTGTCCCTTTCTTCGTGTCTGCAGCGCCCAAGCCCCTCCCTTTGACACCCACCGTTGCCACCTTCTCCGCAAGTCGCCAACCCCTCGTAGCCTGTCATCACTCCCTCGCCGAAAGCCCCAACCTCCTTCGCCACCCACCATCACTTCCTTCGCCACCCGCCATCACTCCCTTCGCCATCTGCCATCACTTCCTTCGCATCGTTCGGCCATTCGCCCGCCATCCACGAGCAACGAGTGAGGGCGCCCACCATCATCTACTCTCTGTTGGCGTGGCAAGACATCCCTCTGCCCATGCAAGAAAAGCGAACGGCGCGGCATGATATCAGAAATTCAAGGTTTGCAATGTACAAATCAGCCCATGCAATACTCATTTCGCACCTTGAAACGTAAAAAAACGCGATGGCGCGGCAGAATATGACCGTCGCGGCGACTGTGGCGACATCGCCCGTTCTGTTCGTCGGGTTCATCATGCCTACGCCCGGTGTTTATACCTTATCTAATATATACGCGCGCACGCGTGCGATAGTTTCACCCATGACAGAGGGCGTCGCAATGAAATTTTTTTTAACGCTAATTCCTTGGAAAATAAGCAAAATGACAGCCGAGATAGTCGCCAACCTTGATTTTTTGGCACCGGCATATAAAAAATGGCAGAAATAATTGCGCAATTGCTAAAAAAGGTTTAACTTTGCATCGAAATAAAGACGATACATACAACCTAAACAACATAACCTGATGATAACAGACCCTCAAGCATGAGTTTGTGAACAGAACAAAGCATACTATGGTGCAGGTGCGTCGTCCGCGACGCGCCCAAGCCAGAGGGGACACTCTCAGGGCGGTATTAAACCAATTGCGACCCAACAGGGAAACAACTAACATAGATATTGAGTGAAAATTCTCATATTGTTTAATTTTATAACTTACAAAAAACCTATGGACAGAATGCAATCTAATTTGCTAAGATTTTTTCTCATCGGCATTGTGCCTTGGTAGCGTTTCTGCATTTGCAGTAGGAGCGCCCAGTGAGAAAGCTCCCTTCAACAAGGTGGAGCAGGCTAATGAGAAGACAGTCGGAGGACAGGTACTCGATGAAAATGGCGAACCTGTCATTGGTGCAACCGTAACGGTAAAAGGAACAAAAACCGCAGTAGTCACTGACATCGACGGTAAGTTCTCTTTCAAAGTTCCCGCCGGAAGTACCTTGGTAGTAACCTATCTGGGCTATGCCGACAAGGAAGTGGCTGCCACAGGTACAGGTATGACCATCAACATGGCTCAGGACGAGAAGACTCTCGATGAAGTAGTCGTTACCGCTCTGGGTATCAAGCGCTCGGAGAAGGCGCTTAGCTACAATGTACAGCAGTTGGGCAACGAAGACCTGACCACTGTAAAGAGCACCAACTTCATGAACTCTCTCGCCGGTAAGGTGGCTGGTGTCAACATCAACGCCTCTTCTGCTGGTATGGGTGGTGCCACACGTGTCGTAATGCGTGGTCCCAAGTCTATCAACCAGAGCAACTCTGCTCTCTACGTAGTAGACGGTGTGCCAATCAACAACCGCAACAAGATCATCGACCTGCTCGCCGATCCAGAGGTGACCATCAGCACAGCCGGTCTTAACGGCGTGGGTGTAATCCTGAAGAAGGGTGGTACCATGGGTGACGTGTACAGCTATACCGACTTTGCTCGTGACAGAGAAGGCAATATCGCTCTCGACGCCAGCGGCAACGTAATCCGCAAGACTCTCTCTAATCCCAAGTATCTGGGTAGCGTATTGCCCAAGGGCAACATCGGTTTCTCTAACGAATTCTCTTGGAAGGGTATCAACCTCGGCTTCCTCCTTACTGCCCGTCTCGGTGGTATCGTAATGAGCCAGACCCAGGCCATCATGGACTACTACGGTGTGTCAAAGACTTCTGTCGCAGCCCGCGAGAATGGAGGTATCCCAGTCAATACAGGTCTCGTACCTGCTGAAAAGTACTATGCTGTAGTAGGTGGTGACAACCCCATCTGGTCTGAATATACCTACAGTGCTACTAACGTACGTCTGCAGGAAGCCCACATCAGTTACGATGTTCCCAAGAAGTGGCTTGCTGGCCTCGACCTCTCTCTCGGTCTTACAGCCAACAACCTCTGGATGATTTACTGCAAGGCTCCTTTCGATCCCGAGTCAACAGCTTCTACCGGTACCTTCTACCAGGCTCTCGACTACTTCATGCAGCCAAGTCTCCGTTCGTTAGGTTTCAATGTTAAACTGAAGTTCTAATTACATTAAATGACTTTCAAAATGAAAACTATTATAAAGACAATAACCTTCGCTGTTGCATCAGTGGCAGTAATGGGCCTCGCAGCTTCATGTACTGATGGCTTCGAAGACGCCAACCGTCCCGGTGGTGCCCTCAACAATGAAGAAATCAACCGCGATAACTATAGCACCGGTTCTTTCATGGTTCAGATGGAGACTGAGGCTTTCCCCGAGCAGGAGAATACCTATCAGATGAACCAAGACCTTATCGGTAACTACCTCGGCCGCTTCATGACTTATGCCAACAACGGTTTCGCTGGTAGCAACTTCGCCAAGATGAATGCTCCTGTAGGATGGGTACGTTATCCATTCGCCGACAGTATGAAGAAGACCGTTTCGGCTTTCAATGAGATTGCCCGTCTCTCTACCAAGGAGAGTCTGCCTTACGCATGGGCTCTGATCCTGCGCGCACAGTCATTCCTGCGTCTTACCGATATGTATGGTCCTCTGCCAATCGGCGCTGAGGAAGATCCCAATGCCTACTCTTCACAGGAGACCATCTACAAGACTCTCGTGGCTGACCTCGACCACGCCCTCGGTGTAATCAACGGTATGATCGCCGCCAACGGTGGTAGCCTCGTACAGTTCAAGGACGCCGACCAGGTCTATGGTGGCGACTTCACCAAGTGGGTGAAATTTGCCAACTCTCTCAAACTGCGTATGGCTATCCGTATGCGCTTCGTGGCTCCCGACTATGCCAAGAAGGTAGGTGAGGAAGCTGTTGCCGCTGGTGTCATCACCTCTAACGACGACAACTGCGCCATCAACTACAACCCCAACGGTCAGTGGAAGACCTCTGTAGAGTGGGGCGACAGCCGCGCATGTGCCGACATCGAGAGCTATATGAACGGTTATGGTGACCCACGTATCAGCAAGTACTTCAGTGCTACAACTACCGAGGGCGACCGCGCCATCATCGGTTGTCGTGCCGGTGCCAACATTGGTAATAAGTCTGTTGCCGGTGGTCTCTACTCTGCAGCCAACATCGAGAAGGACTCTCGTGGCGTATGGCTCACAGCAGCTGAAATGACATTCTGCCGTGCCGAAGGTGCGCTGGCCAACTGGTCTGGTATGGGTGGCGACGTAGAGTCTCTCTTCAAGCAGGCCATCAAGCTCTCTTTCGAGCAGTGGGGTGCCAAGAACGTAGATGCTTACCTCGAAGACGATGCAAGTACTCCTGCCGACTATAAGGATGCTACCGATGGTTACGGTGGTTCACATGGCAAGATGTCTACCATCACTATCAAGTGGGACAACAGCGCTTCTGCAGCTGAGAAACTTGAGCGCCTTATCGTCCAGAAGTGGATTGCCCTCTTCCCCGACGGTCAGGAGGGATGGTGCGAGATTCGTCGTACAGGCTATCCTAAGGTATTCCCTGTAGCCCAGACTACTTCTTACAGCATCGAGGTGCCCAACCGTATTCCTTTCGACTACACTGAGCCTACCAACAACCCTGTAAACTATCAGAAGGCTGTACAGCTCCTCGGTGGTGCCGATGACTATGCTACCAAGATGTGGTGGCAGAAGTAATCACTATATTATCAACTAATAAATTGACAAAAGCAATGAAAAATATATTCAAAATGCTGCTCGTGTCGGTAGTTGCCTTTATGTTTGCTGCCTGTGACACAGATGTCGAGACAAAGAATCCCGTCAATCTCACCGACCCTGCGCGCACTCCAGAGTACTATGAGGCTCTGAGAGCATATAAGAAGAGCGACCACCCCGTAGCCTTCGGATGGTTTGGTAACTGGGTAGGTGCCGGTGCTTCTCTCGAAAACTCGCTCCGCGGTCTCCCCGACAGCGTAGACTTCGTTTCAATATGGGGTAACTGGCGTAACCTCACACCCGAGCGCAAGGCTGACCTCGAATATGTACAGACTGTAAAGGGTACACGTGCTCTCGTATGTTTTATCGTACAGAACGTGGGCGACCAGCTCACTCCCGAGGGCGAGGATGCCACTACATTCTGGGGTGAAGGCGACGAGGCTATCGTGAAGTATGCCAATGCCATCTGTGATACCATCGACAAGTATGGCTACGATGGTTTCGACTATGACTATGAGCCTAACTACGGTCATCGAGGTAACATCTCTGGTGTACCCGCTGCCGAGAAAGTATTCGTAGAGGCTCTCAGCCGCCGTCTTGGTCCGAAGTCAGGTACTGACAAGATGCTCGTCATCGACGGTGAGCCTCAGACTATCAACTCTGAGCTCGGTCCTTGCTTCAACTACTTCATCGTTCAGGCTTACCAATGTACCGGTGACGCTAACCTCGATGGTCGTCTCCAGGGAACTATCATGAACTTTAATGGCGTACTCGAGCCCGAAGAGGTTGCCAAGAAGTACATCGTTACCGAGAACTTCGAGAACTTTGCTCTTGCTGGTGGCGTATCATTTACTGACCGCAATGGCAATGAGATGATGAGTCTTGAGGGTATGGCACGTTGGCAGCCCATCATCAATGGCAAGAAAGTCCAGAAGGGTGGTATCGGTACCTATCACATGGAGTATGAGTATATGGCAGGCAAGCAGCCTTCTTATCCCGCTCTGCGTAAGGGTATCCAGATTATGAATCCCGCGATTAAGTAGTATTTAATTTCATAATAACTGCAATAATGAAAAAGATTTCAAAATTCATATATGGTGGCATCCTTCTCGGCGCCGTAGCCCTCACAGGTTGTGAGAATGCCGAATACGACCAGCTCACCAATCAGGCATACATCCTGCAGACAGCGACTAATGCCAATTCTTCGCAGAAACTTACTGTCGGCAACGAGTTTGTCTCTACAGACATCAACGTACGTCTGTCTGAAAAGGCTACCGAGGCAAGCAGCTTCAAGCTGGTGTACGATGCTCAGGCTCTCGAGCAGTTCAACTCCAAGAACGAGACTTCTTATACTGCTCTGCCCGAAGGTTCTTTCTCACTCTCTGCCAATGAGGTGACCATTGAACCCGGTACTTCTGTATCTAACCCCGCTACACTGACCATCAATCCTTACAACGATGAGCTCAAGAATAGCGGTAAGAAGTATGCGCTCGCCTTCCGTCTTGAGAAGGTTAGCGGCAATGCCAATGTCCTCAAGTCTGGTAGCGTTATGGTATTCGTTCTCGACCAGGTGGTTATCCAGCCTGTTGTCCAGTTCAACGTAAATTCCTACATTGGCCAGGACCTCAAGGAGACTTATACCACTACTGAGTGGACTATGGAGATGAATATCAAGAAGGATATTCTCGGTACACAAATCGGTCAATACAACAACCAGGCCATCTACAGCACCGGTCCCGATGAGGTTTACGTTCGCTTCGGTGACGCTCCTATCGAGGGTAACCGTCTGCAGATCAAGACCCAGGGTACACAGATGAACAGCCAGATGCTCTTCAACGCCAACACATGGTATCACATCGCCTACGTATGCACCGGTGCCAAGTTGTATCTCTATGTCAACGGTCAGCTCGACAACTCTATGGACCTGCCTGGCAAGGAGACCCGCGTTTCTTCTGTATCTATCAGCTCTAACTCTACCTATAACAAGGGTAACTCTTACTACAGCGAGGTTCGTCTGTGGAAGAAGGCACGCTCACAGAAGGAGATTCAGAACAATATGTACTCTTGCGATCCCACCACTCCCGGCTTCATCTTCTACTACAAGTTCAATGAGGGTCAGGGCTTCAAGTTCAAGGATTGGTCTGGCAATGGCAACGATGCCACAACTAAGGACAATTTGGTTCCCACTTGGATTCAGGATGTACGTATTGATGGTAAATAATAAACTGTAAAAACGTAAGAAGATTATGAAATCAATGATAATTAAATCAGCCGTTGCGCTGATAGCCGCATTGCCCCTCTTCACGGCATGTCAGGGTGAGCCCGAGGTGGGCTCGCTCCTTCACCCCGAGGAGCAGACAAGCAATGATCCCAAGGTATATATCAATGAGGTATCTGCACCTGCCAATGCAACACAGGCAACTGTAGTTCAGACTCCTGCAGGATTTGTTGTACCCGAGGATACATACGAGTTCTATGTACGTATTACTACTCCTGTAGAGAATGACGTAGTCGTTACTGTGGCTGAGGATACAGAGGCTGCCGCTGCTGGCGCCGCTGCTTATGGTGCTGAAAAGAACAGTGCTCTTGCTCCTGGCTGTATGGCTATTGAGAACAATACTGTTACCATCCCTGCTGGCAAGAATGTATCTGCTGAGCCTGTCAAGTTCAAAGTAACTGACAGCGAAGCCATCAGAAACGTTTCTGGCAAAGCTATTGCAGCCATCAAGATTACTGACGTCAAGTCTGCTTCTAAGGTTGCTGTGGGTAAGGACCACAATGCTTATTATACATTGTTGGACAAGAAGGTAACCAACTTCAAGGGCTTCAGCGACGATCTGTTGACCAAGACCAAGCTTACTGCAGCTGATCTGACCTACACCTTCCAGGAAGAAGACTATACTGAAAAGCTCATGGATACATACACCAGCACATGGGCAGATATGTATGCTGGTCCAGAGCCAATTTACTGTGAGTTCAAAACTCCCCAGCCTCTGATTGGTGTTGCTTACCAGTATGGTTATGACGCACCTTACGGTCCTTATACCCTTGAAATCTTTACCAGTAACGATGGTCAGAACTGGACATCTCAGACTGGTGGAGCTTTGGAAACTGGTTATACAGATGGTGTTGTTTGCATCAACTTCTACTCAGCAATTACATGTAAGTATGTAAAGTTCATTCCTTACACTTGCTACTATGGTTACTTCTTTGGCGAAGAGTACAACCAGACATGTGTAGGAGAACTCTATATGTTCAAATAATTTGTTGTTTCATAATATAGCGTTGGTTTAAAAACAACAATCCGGGGGCCGCGACTATGGGAATAGTTGCGGCCTTCATTTTTTTTGTCCTGAGCATAGCGATGCCAGCCGCTCTCCTTGTCTTTACCGCCGTCACAGCCATCCTTGCCATGATGCCATATTGCCTTCCTGTTGTCATGATTATGGCAGTAAAAGCCAATTATTTTCAACATTGCTGCCACAATCGCCCCGTCGCACTGACAAATTGTCACTTCTTCGCCGTTGGTATGCAACTTGCAAAACTATCAGTGAAAGCCGGAAGGCCGAAGGCAACCGCAAGGTTGACGAGACCCACACCGGCAAGATAATAGAAGAATATAAAATACAATTAGGAGGTAATAATTATGTTGTTAGTTCGTAGAAACAATGATTTTGATTGGTTGAACAATTGGTTTGATGACAATTTCTTCAATACACCCGTAATGGCACAGACCACAACCACAGCTCCGGCAGTCAACGTAAAGGAAGACAACAAGCAGTATGTCATGGAAGTCGCTGTTCCAGGCCTGAAGAAGGAGCAAGTCAACATGAGTATCGACAAAGACGGCTATCTTACCCTCTCTATCGAGAACAAGAATGAGCAGAAGGACGAGAACAAGAAGGAACACTATCTGCGCCGCGAGTTCTCTTACACCAGCTATCGTCAGAGTTACGCTCTTCCAGACAATGTAGATGCCGACAAGATTGAGGCCAACGTTGCCGACGGTGTGCTCAAGGTAGTTCTGCCAAAGGTCGAGAAGAAAGAGGAAAAGGAAGACGTTAAGCACATAGAAGTCAAATAAGCATTAGGTGAATAGTAAAGTATGGGGCAGGCTGCTCTCAGTAATGAGAAACAGTCTGCCCTTTTTTGTGTCTGTCCAAAAGCCCCTCGCCAAAGCAGCCGCACCTCCCCAGACCTCCTCAAGGGGCTGGAGCTTATTCCTGCTGTGTTTGAGGTGGTTGGCTCGAGCTTCTTTCCCTTGGGCAAGGTAGGGTTGGGGCTTCGCACTAAGGCCATGTATGGTTGGTTCATAGTGGATGGAATGCACCTCGACAACGCTGTAGGAGTTGCGCTTAGCTGTAGGGGTAACTCGCAGATGGTTTGTGTAAGCAGTAGCAACTCTATCGGAGTTGCGCTTAGCCGAAGGCGTTATCCGCACCAACTAAATGCCAGTGTAACCACAGCAGATAACTCACACCACGACAGCCACCGCCACGGCTTTTTGTGTTTTCATTCATCCAACGATAACCAGCCCCTCAATCCTTTTTTTTACGCCCACTTTCACACTTTTTGCCCTAAAAGCGTGGAGGTCTAATGAAATTATATTAATTTTGCAGAAAATCAATATTATCATGAAATTATCAAGAATATTCCTACTATTTGCCGTGGCGTCGTGCAGCCTGACGATGACCGCCCAAAAACCCTTGCCCCAGTTGGGCAAAGCGCCCATCGACCAGATTGTCAAAGCGATGACCCTTGAAGAGAAAGCCCATCTGCTGGTGGGAGTCAAGTCGGCTGAAGGCATGGATATCATCGCCAACGGAGCCGGCACCACCTACGCCATACCCCGCCTGGGCATAACCCACACCATCATGATGGATGGCGCCACGGGTGTGCGCATGGACACGCTGGTGAGAGGCGACGGCAAAGCCTACTATTCTACCGGCTTCCCAGTGGCTACGCTGCTGGCTGCCACATGGAACACCGACCTGGTAAAGCGCGTGGGTGCCACAATGGGCGACGAACTGCTTGCCTACGGTGGCGACATCCTGTTGGCTCCGAGTCTCAATGTACATCGCAACCCGCTCAACGGCCGCAACTTCGAGTACTATTCTGAAGACCCGTTGCTGTCTGGCTATATGGCAGCGGCAGCCACCAAGGGTCTGCAGTCTGTGGGCGTGGGCGCCACCATCAAGCACTTTGCCGCCAACTCGCAGCAGACGATGCGCATGTTCAACGACGCCCGTGTGTCGCAGCGCGCCCTCCGCGAAATCTACCTTCGCGGCTTCGAGATAGCCATCCGCGAGGCCAAGCCTTGGGCTGTGATGTCGTCATACAACCGTATCAATGGCCTGCACACCCAATACAGCCACAAGTTGCTCACCGACCTGCTGCGCAAGGAATGGCGCTTCAACGGCATCGTGATGACCGACTGGGTGGAGGCACGCGACACCCGCGCACAGGTACATGCCGGCAACGACCTGCTCATGGGCGGTACTCCGCAGCAGGTGCAGGATATCCTGGACTGCGTGAAGAAAGGTACGCTGACGATGGCTGAAATCAACAACAATGTGCGGCGTGTGCTGCGATACATCATGCGCACACCCCACTACCGTGGCGTCGAAGCCACCTTCGCTCCCGACCTCAAGGCCCACGCCGTGCTGGCACGCGAGGCTGCCACCGAGGGCGTGGTGCTGCTCAAGAACAGCGAGCCTGCCCTCATCACTGGTGATGCTGCCAAGCAGGCGGTGACCAAGGCGCGCCCTCTGCCCCTCGTGGAAGACGACCAGGTGGCGCTCTTCGGACTTGGCGCGTATAAGTTTTATGCCAACGGACGCGGCGCCGCTGATGTCTACAAGCCCTACACCGTGACCCTCGTCGAGGGACTGCACAACAGCAAGGTAAACCTCCACTCTACACTCGATACCTATTACACCCACTATATGGACAACCAGTATCTGCTGCTCGACGAGCAGAATACGCCCACCTTCCGCAACTGGTTCTTCGGTATGCGTGAGCCCGAGGAGCCTGCCATCAACAGCGCCTTCATCGGCTATCGTGCCAAGGACTGCACCAAGGCCATCATCACCATCGCCCGCAACTCGGGCGAGGCCGAAGACCGCGACTACAAGGAGGGCGACTATCTGCTCACCAAGGCTGAGCTGACGCTGATAGACCAGGTTAGCAAGGCTTTCCACGCGCAGAAGAAGCCTGTGATTGTAGTGCTCAACGTGGGTGGCGTCATCGATGTGGCGTCATGGCGCGACAAGGTCGATGCCATCGTCATGGCTTGGCAGCCCGGCGAAGAGGGCGGCAATGCTGTGGCCGATGTGCTCACGGGCAAGGTATGTCCTTCGGGCAGACTGCCGATGACCTTTGCGCTCGACTACTTCGACTACCCATCTGCCAAGAACTTCCCCCTGCACTACAAGTTCAACTGGGACGAACTGCTGCGCCCCGACTCGGTGGTGCTCGCCAAGAAAGACCTGGGCTACACCAACTACGAGGAAGACATCTATGTGGGCTACCGCTATTTCAATACGCAGAAGAAGGCCGTGGCTTATCCCTTCGGCTACGGTCTGTCATACACCTCTTTCAAATATGACAAGCCACAGGTGCGCCTTGTCAAGGGCCGCTATATCGTCAGCGTGCCGGTGACCAATGTGGGTAGCGTAGATGGCAAAGAGGTGGTACAGCTCTACGTCAACGCTCCCAAGGGCACGATGGAGAAACCCAGCCGCGAGCTGAAAGCCTTTGCCAAGACCCGACTGCTCAAAGCCGGAGAGACTGAGGTCGTGGAAATGTCAATTCCCCTGGCTGACCTCGCCTCGTTCAACGAGAAGCGCATGGCATGGGTAACCGATGCCGGCAAATACACCCTGGAGATAGGTGCGTCGGTAGAGGATATCCGCACCAGCGCAACCATCACCATCAAGAAACCCATCATCAAGTCCGCACCCACGAAGATATAAACTCACGGGAAAGGGAGAAATACCGAAGGCGCAGATGCCAATGGTATTATAATGAATATGAATCGTGCTGTCATACTGGTAATGACAGGCATGTTGGATATTACGAAAAATTAGATAAGGAGCACAGGTTTAGACTTGTGCTCCATTTGCTTGATGACATACGAACAATGCGGCCATTACCGACTGCTGTTTATAGGTCATTTGTGTTAATAGCAATACTGTTGCCAAAATTCTTGCGTTTATGAAAAAGAAACTGCCTATTATACTCCTCAATTTCTCTGATGTATACGATTACGAGTCGTTTGCCTCAAGTCAGGAGATTGTCCATGTTGACTGTCGTGAACTTAATGGAGTAGACTGCTATTGTGATGAGGATGGAAGGAAAGAACTGCGCCAACTGCTTGCTCCGTATCCTGCAAAGGCGCTTCACTTTATTGATTCGGGCGACTATCATTATCTTACTGAATATTGGGTTTCCAAACTACAAGAGCCGTTCTCTCTGATTGTGCTTGACCACCATCCTGACATGCAGCAGCCACAATGGAAGGGTGTTGTTTCTTGTGGCGGTTGGGTTACGGATGTATTGGAGAAGAATACTTTTGTAAGGAATATCATTATCGTTGGTGCTTCTGACGAATTGATATCCCAGGTGCCAGCGCATCTAAGGAAGAAAGTGATGTTCTACAGCCAAGCAGAAATCGACCATCATCAAGCATGGCCCTCAAAGGCAGGCAAGTTGATACATGAGCCTGTCTACATTTCCATAGACAAGGACGTGCTTAGAAAGCAAGATGCCATTACCGATTGGAGTAATGGAGACATGACTCTCATGCAACTCCAAGCCGTGCTGCGCATCATATATGCCCACGAGAAGGTAATCGGCGTAGACATAACAGGCGAATGTTCTGCCACGCTCGACTATCTTTCTGAGGTAAAGGATGCGTCGGTAAACAACAGAGCCAACGAGGAACTGATGCAAATGATATTAACCGAAAGCTGAAACAGAATAACATTTCTTTCCTTCATATCCACGCTAAACATCCTCATGTTTAGCATCTTGAGCATGCTGCATGGCTCTATATTCAATAGGACTTACGCCATATTTTCGCTTAAAGGCTGTGCAGAAGTGGCTTTGGTAGTCGTAGCCCAGTTTTATGCCGATGTCGTTGATGGCCATATCAGAATCGAGTAGATAAAGTACAGCTAAGCGCATACGATAGTCGAAAAGATATTGGAATTGAATTTCAAGAAGCAAGGCAACTGATAGCGCAGAATTCCATGCGAGGAATCCCGCCCTGATTCTTTATGCCCAAAAGAGTATTATCGGACAGCGATACTAAGCATTAAGGGGGGGCGTCGTGGGATGGTACGCACCCCCGGCAACTCTGTAGGAGTTGCGATTTCCCAACCCTGGGTATTGATACAGAAAAGGATAGCAACGCTGTAGGTGTTGCGCTTAGCCGAAGGCATTATTCTCGACTTGATAGAGTTCTCCTTCACAATTCATACCATTCTCTTGCTGCGTGTAATGTCTACGGCTACATGCTGTACTTTACCTTTTCGCGCAGCACTGTGCCCTTGCGCCGCTGTCGGTTACACCTCCACTCCCACCGCAGTCCACTCGGCTGGCACGTGATGTATGTTACGTGTGCACGTGTCGTATGATACGAGCTTTCGTACCGTTTGATACGTGGACTCGTGCCTTATGATACGAGCTGGCAATGACCATGGATAGCCTTGCTATCCGTATGGTATGCAATGACTTGATGCGCCTTGCGGAACTCGTGGTGCGTGATGCAAGGCTGCTTGTGGTTGCTACCCTTACTCTTGTGCCGTCCTCCCTGCCGCTACTTGCCACTCTTGTCATCGCTACATGCCGTCACGCCATCGCTACACATAGCCACCAGCATAGACAACAACGGCCCGACGGTGCTGTCCGTCGGGCCGTTGGTTATGGTCGCTGTCTGCCTTGGTAGCGCGCTATTGTCTTACAAAACCTTTGTCATCGCTCCAGCGATAGAGGCGCAGATTGGTGTAGTTGCCTTTGCCCTTGGTCTTCACCAGACCATTCTCGGAGAGATAGAAGAGACCGTTGCCGAGGGCTATCATGCCTGTGGCGCCACGCGTACGCTCCCATCCCCATACCTCGCCGCCTGCCGAGGGTTTGCCACTACGCACCAGGGTGAGCAGAGGGGCCTTCTCTCTCGGCTCCACACCCCGCAGCCAACCCTTGTGAGGCTTGACGCGCGTGTCGATGGCATACATCTCATAGCGGGGCCACTGGCTCTTGTAGCCGTGATAGACCGCGGCGAACATGTAGCCCGTCGAGGCGTCGTATTCCAGGTTCTGGATGCCATAATCTGAGTTGCCCGTATAGACAAAGTACTTGGCGCGCGGCTTCGCGGGACCCGACTCGTGGATGTGGGTGGGGTCTATCTTGCGTGCATACCTGCTCCACTGGCGCACATCATAGCAGAGCAACACCTGATAGTCATTGTCTGTGCGCGTAGTGTCACCATAGACACCGTAGCCCAGGTAGAGATAGTTGCGGCCAGACCTCTTGCCCCACTGCGGAGCAAAGGTGAGGCCGTCGATGCCCGATGCGCCGTAGCGATGCGCCACCTGGCGACCGTTGTTGACGACGGTGGCTTCGCAGTCGGCCACCACTTCGGGGATATACACCGTGGTCATCACCTCGTCGGGGCTCATGTCGATGCGGTCTATCTTGTCGAGGTCGAAGATGGCCACATAGAAGCCCGTGCGGGCGTCGTTCTTCACGCCCAGATTGCCCGTGATGCCCGTGCCTATCACGTCGTGCTTGTACTCGAGCGACCCGTAGAGTCTGCCGTCATCGGGGTTGATGCCGATGCAGCCCAGATGCCCCGTGAGTCCGTTGACGCTGGCGATGAGACGGCCCTGGAGGTCGTATTTCATCAGTTTGGTGGTAAACGACATGTACACACACTGGCGCTGACGGTCATAGGCAGCGCCCTGAACGTGGAAGTCGCCCTGATAACCCGAGAAGATACGCTTGGGGAAGTCCTGTGCCACGCAGCCCAGGCAGAGCACCAGGAGCAGTAGAGTCAATATAGGTCTGCGCATCATCGGTCGTGGATTTGTTGTAACATGTTGCCGAGCACCTCGATGCTGTCTACGATGAGGTCGGGCTGGCGTTCGGCTGCCTGCGCCACCTCCATCGTGGTCTCGCCCGAGAGGACCAGACAACCCATGGCGCCCGCATTGAACGCCATAGCAATGTCGGTATAGATGCGGTCGCCCACCATGAGTATCTCTTCGGGCTTGAGCCCGCGCTGTTGCTGTATTCCGAAGAGCATGTTTGGGTCGGGCTTGCCCAGCGTGATGTCGGGCTTGCGTCCGGTGGCGCTCTCCAGGCAACGGCAGATAGAGCCGCAGTCTACCAGCACGGTCTCCTCGTTGGTGGGGCACACCCGGTCGGGGTTGGTGGCGATGTAGGGTAGCCCCCTGCTTATCCACCATGCCGCCCTGCACAGCCTCTTGTAGGTGAGGGTCATGTCAAAGGCAGCCACCACGATATCCGGCACGTCTTCGGGGGTGTCCTCGCAGGATGTGAAGCCGGCTGCCTCAAATTGGGAAATCATGCTGGGCGTGCCCAAGAGGAAGAGGCGCCGCGCCTCGGGGTAGTGGGCCTTGATATAGTCGATGGTCGCCACGGTGGTGTTGTATATCTCCTCCTCGGTAGCATGTATTCCCATGCGTGCGAGCTTCTTCAGATAGTCCTCTATCGACTTCGACGGGTTGTTGGTCAGAAACGAGTAGCTTATACCCATCCTCTTGAGCTTGTCGAGGAAGTCGATGGTGTAGGGAAAGAGCGTGTCGCCGAGATAGATGGTGCCATCCATGTCGAGCGCCACATGCTTGATTTTTTCCAGTTGCATAGTTTACAGTTTAGCGGTTTCTTCTTCGGCATAGCCGTCGGCCTTGGCGTTCCACATGAGCGTGAAGACAGCCACGCAGAGCACGGCGATACCTATCATACCATAGAATACATAGTCCCAGTTGCCCCATGCGTCGACGAGCATACCCACGCCGATGCCGCTCACGATGCCGCTGGCATAGCCAAACATTCCGATGAGTCCGTTGGCGGTGGCTGCGGCGCGGTTGGTGGCCTGGTTAGAGGCGGCGATGCCTATCAGCGCCTGCGGACCGTAGATGAAGAAGCCTGCCATGGCGAGCACTACTACCATCACGGGCATCGATGTGCCGGCGGGCAGCGATACGAAGATGGTCATAAACACAGCCACGCCCGCCATGAACCAGAAGCAGGTGCGATGGGCCTTGCCCTTGAACACGTGGTCGGTGAGCCAGCCCGAGACTATCATGCCGATGATGCCGAATATCTCGAAGATGGCTACTGTCCATCCGGCGTTGGCAAGGCTCATGCCGCGAGCCTCCTTGAGGAAGGTGGGACCCCAGTCGAGCACAGCGAAGCGCACGATGTAGACCATGAAGTTGGCGATGGCCAGTATCCATATCCACTTGTTGCGGAATACCATCTTGCGCAGGAACGCCTTGTACTCGGCGCCTCCCTCCTTGCCCTTCTTGTTGATGGTGTGGAGCTCGGGCAGTCCTACCGACGATGGTGTGTCGCGCAGGAAGACATAGATGCCTATGGCGCCCACGAGGGCTATGGTGGCGGGTATCCAGAAGCACCACTTCCACGCGCCATGGCCCATCGTTGCCATGATGTAGCCGCAGAGGATGGCCACGATAGAGGCTCCTATCGAGTGGGAGGTGTTCCAGATAGACATCTTGGTAGCCAGTTCATTGGCGGGAATCCAGTGGGTGAGCAGGCGGTTGCACGGGGGGAATCCCGAGCCTTGGAAGAGGTTGTTCAGCAGCAGGAACAGACCGAAAATGAACACCATGGTGTTGACAAACTGTGGTCCCGAGCTTTCGCCGGTGATGAGGTAGCTCAGGTCGGCGCCAAAACCGAAGGCGTAGTTGGCTGCGGCACAGAGCAGCAGTCCTATCGCCATGTGGTAGCGGGCGTTGAAGCGGTCGGCGAGATAGCCGTTGAGAAATCTCGACGCACCATAGACCACCGTCACCAGGGTCATGATGATACCGAAGCTGGTCTTGGAGATGCCATATTCGGCGGTGAGTCCGGGGATGGCAAACGAGAAGTTCTTTCTCACGAAGTAGAAGATGGCATAGCCTATCATGGTGGCGAAGATGGTGCGCCATTGCCAGTATTTGAATGTCTTGGTCATATCTGTCAGTAGTTAATAGGGTTATAGTCTGGGTCTTAGCGGTCTATGGGCCACAGTCCGCGCTCTGAGAAGAGGCGATCGAGCCACTCTTCATAGCGGTTGAGCCTTACGGCGACATCCATGATGGTGTAGCGGCGGCGTATAAACTGCGACTTGTAGATGATTTCCTTGAGATAGCTGCGGCTGATGTCGATATCTTCGGGCTCGGTCGGCGCGCCCACCATTTGCAGACGGCGTTTGGCCTCTGCCACCGATACCAGCTGCTGCTGCAGCCGCTCGCGCAGTGTGCTCCAGTTGTCGCGGATGTCGGTCAGCTCCTGGCGCAGTTGGTCGCGGCTTACATATTTGGCACGTATCTCTCCCACGCAGAAGTCTTCCAGACCCGAGCCAGCAAAGGTGTTGCGCGTGTGGGCCTCCTGCTCTTCGAGCGAGGGCCATGCCTCGACACAGGCTTCGATGTCCAGATGCTCGATGTCCATCTCGAGCAGATACTCATAGAGCGAGAGCGACACCAGCACACCCATGCTCACCTGGAAACCATGCGAAGGCATATTGCCGTTGGCCATGGTGAAATTGGCCATATTGAGCATGTGGCTCACTTGGTGTTCGGCACCCGAGGCGGGCCTCGAGGTCTTGGGGTAGGCCTGCATGGCAAATCCGCCGAGCAACAGGCCCTCTATGAGCTGCTCTATGGCGTGCTTGTCGCCACGCCGTGCACCCTCGGGGTCGGCGAGCGCGCTGTGCAGTCCGTCCTGCACGATGCTCCACGACAGCGGGTCTATCTTCTCGTTGCCTATCACGTCGGCCACTCTCCAGTCGGCTCCAGCCGGAACCTTGGCGAAGAGGTCGCCGTAGCCCGAGGCGGTCATGGCTTCGGGTGCGCCGGCTATGATGTCGACATCGGCCACCACAGCCTGGGGAGCGGGGCAGGCGAAGGTCTGCTTCTTGCCGTCCTTGGTTATCGATGCGCCCGACGCCACATATCCGTCCATCGAGGCGGCTGTCGCCACTACCATGTAGGGTCGCTGCTGATGGGCCGAACAGAGCTTGGTGGTGTCGTTGATGGTGCCCGAGCCCACGGCTATTGCCACGGCGTCGGTCTGAGCCAGCACGGCATCCAGGCGGTCTATGTATTTCCATTCGGCGTGCATCTCGGGCTCGTCGAAGATATAAGGTTCGCAGGTGGCGATGCCATCGCGGGCGAGGATTTCGGCTACCTTGGCTCCAGCCACGTGCCATGTGGTCTTGTCGGCGACGATGATGGCCTTGCGGCCGGCAAACTGCTGGGCGAAGACATCACCCACGGTGCTTATCACGCCACATCCCAGTTGCAGGGCCTTGGTGGTGGTAGCATTGTCCAATGCCATTGTTACTCTGTTTTCCATATATGTCTTGTTTTAATCTAATATTGCGTCGTTGATGATTGAGATGGGGTTCATTACCCGGTAGGGTGTGCTCATCTCTATCTGCCACTTGCAGGTCTCGCAGTCGGTGACCACTACGTCGGGGTCTACCTCGCCAATCTGCTTGAAGAGCGGGGCTCCGATAGACTGCGACACATCGTAATTCTCCTTCTTGAAGCCGTAGGTACCACCGATGCCACAGCAGCGGCTTTCGAGTTTGACCAGCTCGAGTCCGGGTATCATCTTGAGCAGTTCGATGCTGTAGATGGTCCATCCCAACCGCTCCATGTGGCATGCCGAGTGGTAAGCCACGCGCAGCTTGAAGTCGGGCTTGAAACGCAGTTGGGCGGCGCCCGATTTGAGTTGCTGGTAGATAAACTTGGTGGCGAGGTTGATGCTCTCTGCCACGCTGCTGTTGTCGAGTCTGAGCAGACTCTCATACTCGCTGCGCATGGTGAAGGTGCACGACGACGAGGTGGTGACGATGCACTCGGCGTCGCGTAGTGCCCGCTCCATGGCGGCTATGTTGTGGCGGCCGTTGGCGCGCGCCTTCTCGCTCATGCCGTTGGCTATGGCTGGCAGACCGCAGCACTGCTCTCCCTTGATGAGTGATACGCCATAGCCCATGGCGTTGAGCACCCGCACGAGGTGCTTGCCCAGTTCGGGGAAGTTGTAGTTGACGTAGCAACCATGGAAGTAAGCCACCTTGCGGTCGAAGCTCTGCTGGCCTTTGGCGGCTTCACGGCGGTACCACGCCTCAAACGTGTGCGAGGCGTAGGCAGGGAAGGTGCGGCCCTGGTGTATGCCCACCATCTTGTGGAGCATCCACTTGGTAAGTCCCATGTTGACCACGTGGTTGGCGAGTCCGAAGGAGTGGGTGGCGAGCGTACCCACGAGGTCGGTATTGGCGAGCATAAACTCTCTGATGCCTATGCCCTGCAGGCTGTACTTGATGCGGGCGCTCTGGATGATGTCGCCCACCTTGACGCCTTGCGGACAGACAATCTCGCAACGCTTGCAGTTGAGGCACATCTTCATGGTCTTCTCGTCAAAGCAGGTCTCGTCTTTCAGACGGTGGCGCTCGCCGTCAGGCCCCGCCCACTTGGGGCCGGGAAACTTGAGCGTGACGCCGCTCACCGGGCAGTACGCGTTGCAGATGGAACATTTCAGACACTTCTCCAGGTCGTTCTCGCTGACCTGGTATAACTGTATATCTTTACTCATAGCTCTTTATTGTTTTATGGTCTCTGCCACGTGCAGGGCAGTGGTCATCGACACGCCTTCCTTGTCGGCGAGGCTGATGGAGTTGTGTCCGCTCAGTATGCTGCCGATGGCAAAGAGATTGTCGATGGTCTTGTCGTCTTTGGTGACCCTGAATGTGGCGTCGGTAGCCACGCCAAACTCCATGAAGGGCTGCTCGTCGAAGGCATCGTCGAGTGCCCACTGGCTGCGGTCGGCGAGTGCGTCGACACGGAGGTCGAACACGGGCTCGAACACGTGCTCGTAGTCGGCCATGATGCCACCGCTGTAGAACGAGCCTGCCGCCAGCACGAAGTGGTCGGCTTCGAGCGGCTCGGCGTTCAGGTGCTTCGATGTTACGCTTATGAGCCTTGTGCCATCGGCGCTCCACGCCTTGGCAGCCACTATCTCGTCGCCCAGCAGATAGGTTCCGCCGAGGAGTTCAAACCGCTTTTGCAGTGTGGTCTGGATGCTTCTGCCGTAGATGAAGGGGAAGGTGGCTTCGCCGTCTTTGTCGTGGCCCACGATGGTGAGCCATGCCGGCATGGCGGTGCCAAACTGGGTGACGCGCGTGTGGTTGGCGTCGCAGCTGCCGTCCATCTCTACGCCGGCTGCCTGGAGCAGTGACTGCGCCCGACGGGCAAGCGAGAGGGTGCGCTCGGCACCCATCTTGGTGTAGGGATGCGTGGCGGCCAACTGGCCCATAGCCTCGGCGGGGTGCGCCACTTCGTTGCCGTCGTTGTCGTAGCCCAGGAGACCGAACGAACCGTCGCTGAAGAACATGCTGCTCTGTCCGCGACTGATGATGGCCACATGCTGCCCACCCTCGGCAAGGCTGATGCCGCAAGTGAGTCCGCTGAGGCCTCCACCTATTATAATAGTATCAAATTTCACGTTATTCTGATTGCTTGTCGTTGTTATTTCTCTTTCCTAATTCCCAAGATAGACTGGTAGATGTAGCCCATGAGCTGACATTCGCTCAGTGTGGGGCCCCAGGCTACGGCAGCCATACCCTTCCAGCGCTCGTTGAGAAAACGCATCACGTCCTGACGGCTCTGGGCCTTGGTTTTGTGGCAGAGTTCTTCGAGCATGCGCTCGGCGCGATAGGCGCAGAGCTGTCCCTGACAGGTGCCCATGCCCAGGCGGGTGCGTCGGCGCAGCTGGGAGAGGCTGGTTACCTGATGGTTGTCTATGAGCTGCTTTACATCGCGGCGCGATACGCCCTCACACTCGCACACCAGCGGCTCGGGAGTCATGGTTCCATGGCGGCGGAACGCCTTGTCGCTGCGCATTTCGGGGTTGGGCAGCGGCGTGATGGCTGTCTCGCACTCACGCTGTATGTTGAGCTTCTTGCACACCTTGTCGGTAGCCATCTCGGCCATGAGTCGGTAGGTCATGAGTTTGCCGCCGGTGATGGTGATGAAGCCCGCCTGTCCGTCTCTCACCTCATGGTCCAGACACACGATGCCTCGGCTTATGCTGCGACCCGTGGTGTCGTGGTCGCTTGCCACGAGTGGCCTCACTCCGGCATAGGCTCGCAAAATTCGCGTTGACGCCAGCGAGGGCGCCAGTTTGCATCCCTCCTTGAGCAGCACGTCGACCTCTTCGGGGGTTACCCTCATGTTCTCGACTTCCTCCATAGGCACGCGCTCGGAGGTGGTGCCTATCACGGTGATGACGTCGCCCGGCACGAGTATGTCGGCGTTGGCAGGCTTGCGGCAGCGGTTGATGACCATATTGTTGACGCGGTGGCCGAAGACCAGCAGCGAGCCCTTGGCGGGAAACATGTTGACCGTCACCCCAGCCATGCGCGCTATCTCCATGCCCCAGATGCCGGCGGCATTGATGGTGATGGTGGCGTGGGCCTCCATGCGCTCACCGGTTATGGTGTTGCGCAGGTTTACTCCTTCGACCCTTCCGTTGCGTATGATGAGGCTTGAGGCTTCGTGATAGGTAAGCATGTCGGCACCATGACGACGGGCGTCGAGCACATTGCTCATCGTGAGCAGGAAGGGATCGATGCTGCCGTCGGGCACCACCACAGCGCCTATCAGGTCGGGGTTGACAGAGGGCTCGCGCTTGAGCGCCAGCTTGGGGTCGATAATCTCGGCGCGGATGCCGGCACGCAGACAGCTGTCGACGAAGAGCTGCTGGTAAGCCAGGTCGTCTTCGGGCAGCGTGATGAAGAGTCCGTCGTGCTCTTCCACGCAGTGGGGCGCAATGCGTCGCAGTATCTTGTTCTCCACGATACACTCGGTGGCGCTCTCCTGGTCGGTGACGGCATAGCGGGCACCACTGTGCAGCAGACCGTGGTTGCGGCCGGTGGCGCCGTGGGTGAAGTCGTGGCGCTCGACGAGCAGTACGCGCAGGCCACGCATGCTACAGTCGCGGGCAGTGCCTGCGCCTGTGATGCCTCCACCAATGATAATCACATCGTAATGGTCTTTAAGTTTCATATCTTTCATTGTGGTAAGTTATATGCCCCCGGTCGCAGCCTGGGAGAACGGCGTGAGGGCGGGCATCGCGGTTAACTTGACGGGATTGACATTAGTCAATCGCAAATTTAATAATTATTTCCTTCCTTTGCGTGAAAAACCCGCCTTTTCTTGTTTTTGTGTCATTATTCTATGTGATTTACCAGCATTTAGGGTTGATGGTCAGCCCCGCAGTCAGCCTATAGCGGGCCATAGGGTAGGGCGCCGGGAGCGGTGATGCCCCTCGCCTCGCAGGTGACGCCCCTCGCTTTGCAGGTGATGCCCCTCGCCTCGCAGGTGATGTCCTTCGCCTCGCAGGGAATGACCACCATCTCGCAGGTGATGTCCCTCGCCTCGCAGGGAATGACCACCATCCAGCCAGAGATGCTCGGAAAATGCAGTTTGTGGCGTGAAATGACGGTTGCAGGCTCTGCAATAGTTATGGCAAGGCTTGCAACCGATAAATCAAACCCTGAAACCAATTTGTTGATGCACTCCGCGGTATTGGCGATAGCGATGGTGATGGCGGGGGAGCACTGCAGGCAAACAAAAAAGCCTCAGAGATATCACATCTCGGAGGCTTGCAAATATCATAGTCCAATTAGCATCTGCAGACATCTCATCGCTGACACGTAATACAGACTTGGACCGTTGTTAACTATGTTATACACTTTAAACTTTGGTCTGGACGGACCTGACAAACTCGCTCGTCCTGCCGGTTTCCGTCCTCTTAGTCGCCTCAAAGATACTGCTTTTGTTCTGAAACAACAAGAAAAACGCCAGCAATCTTTACAAAATCTGAAATAATCATGGGCAAGTCGCTTTTATTCGCTAATTTTGCCTATATTTGCAGCCTAAACAAACATCAAGATGAAAAAGACAGTTTTATCTCTGCTGGCCCTCTGCTGCAGCTGTACCATGTGGGCCGAAGACTCGATGCTCACCTTCCGCCTCAACGACGGTGTGAACAGTGAGGTGAGCTACAAGATAGGCACAGACATAAACCGCATCGTCTTCAAGGGCAACACCGTGGTGCTGCAGAAGAGCGAAAAAGTGGTGAAGAGCTATGCCGAGTCGCTGGTGAGCTCCTTCTCCTTTGGCAATACGGCCAACGGTATCTCCATGCCCGAGCTGGGCACCGACAATGCCGCCTCTACCGCCGTGTATGCCATCGACGGCAAGCGGTTGGGCTCGCTGCAAACGATAAAGACATTGCCCAAGGGAGTGTATATCATCCGCAAAGGCAATGTCTCGTATAAAATTGTAAAAACTGATTGATTATCCCATGTAGGGGGCTATCTGGTTGGTCAAGTCGACAAACTCGGAGATAGCAAGCTGTTCGGGGCGTCGGGTCATGATAGGCTGGGTGAAGAACTCGTCTGCTGGCTTCTGCGCCCCGAACATCTGTTTGATGCTCACGCGAAGCATCTTGCGGCGCTGGTTGAACACCGTCTTGACCAGACGCTTGAAGAGACGCTCGTCGCAGCCCAGTGAGGTCACGTCGTTGCGCGTCATTCTTATCACCGCACTCTTCACCTTTGGCGGTGGGTTGAACACGTCTTCATCTACAGTGAAGAGATATTCCACATTGTACCATGCCTGTATGAGTACCGACAGGATGCCGTAGGTCTTGTTGCCGGGCTGTGCCGCCATGCGCAGCGCCACCTCGCGCTGTATCATGCCGGTGCAGCAGGGAATGAGCTCCTTGTTGTCAAGCATCTTGAAGAATATCTGTGAGGATATGTCGTAGGGGTAGTTGCCCGTGAGCACAAAGGGCTGGCCGTCGAAGATAGTGGTGAGGTCCATGCGCAGGAAGTCGTCGCCGATGATGTTGTCCTGGAGCTTGGGGAAACGGTCGTGGAGGTATACCACCGACTCGCGGTCAATCTCGATGGCCTTGACGGGGCGTGGCTTCTCTACCAGATACTGGGTGAGCACGCCCATGCCAGGGCCTATCTCGAGCACGGGCAGGTCGGGGCAGGCATCTACCGTGTCGGCTATACGCCGAGCTATGCCCAGGTCTGTCAGGAAGTGCTGGCCTAAGTTCTTCTTGGGTTTTACTTGCTTCATCTTTTAGAGTAAGGTGAGTGAATAGATATAGATGACAGATGCGGGGATGGCCATAAGCGACGAGTCAAAACGGTCGAGCATGCCACCATGGCCCGGCAGGATGCTGCCGCTGTCCTTGATGCCCAGGGTGCGCTTGAAGAGACTCTCGACGAGGTCGCCCCAGGTGCCGAAGAATACCACTACCAGTCCGAGGCCCATCCACTCGATGACAGAGAGGCCGGAGAGACACTCGTGGCTGTTCTCCCACCATCCGAGCAGGGCTGCTACGACGAGCACCAACAGTCCGCCGCCGATGGAGCCTTCCCACGACTTGCCAGGGCTGATGCGGGGGAAGAGCTTGTGGCGTCCCAAGAGTGAGCCGCTGAGGTAGGCGCCGGTGTCGTTGACCCACAGGAAGATGTAGACCGACAGGGGCAGCAGGAAGTAGAAGGAGATGGTGCCGTCGGGCTGCTGGCGGAAGGCCAGCACATTGATGCACGCCAGGGGCAGGGCGATATACATCTGGCCGAGCATGGTGTAGGCCCAGTCGTTGACGGCATTGGCGTTGCGGGTGTAGAGCTCGCTGATAAAGAGATAGACCACCGTGAGCAGATAGGGCACAAAGACGGCATTGGTCTGGATGATGCCGCTGTTGATGCCGGCGATGGCGACAAAGAGATAGACGCCTGCCACGGTAGAGATGAACCGGTTGATGCAGACATTCTCAATGTTGTTGACCAAACCTGTATATTCCCACAGAGCAAGGCCTGTGATGAGGGCGAAGAGCCCTATCATGGCGGTGGGGTCCAGAAGTCCGGCGACCATGATGGCAACAAACAGGGCGCCAGTGATGGCGCGGACGATAAAATTCTTCATTTTTGGACTCATAGTCTTACTCCTCCTCTTTATCTTGATTTTCTTTGTTGTCGTGGTTGGCTTCGGCTTCAGCCTTGGCACGCTCGTGCTCGGCCTGGGCCTGCTTCACCGCCTCGGGCATGTCTTCGAGCTTGGGGGCATTGGCCTCGTTGGCCTCGATGATTTCTTCGGAACGGCTCACCCATGGGCGCTTGCCGAAGATTTTCTCTACATCTTCGGCGAAGATTACCTCCTTCTGGAAGAGCAGCTCTGCCAGCTGGCGGTGACCCTCGGCGTGCTCGTTGAGCAGTTTTTTGGCGCGCTCGTACTGGGTGTTTATCATCTTGAGCACTTCCTCGTCCATCAGCTTGGCTGTGGTCTCAGAGTAGGGGCGCTGGAACTGGTACTCCTGGTTGTTGTAATAACAGATATTGGGCAATGCTTCGCTCATACCGGCATAAGCCACCATGCCATAGGCACTCTTGGTGGCGCGCTCCAGGTCGTTCATGGCGCCAGTGGAGATGGAACCGCGGAAGAGCTCTTCTGCGGCGCGGCCTCCGAGCAGGGCGCACATCTCGTCGAGCATCTCCTCCTTGGTGGTGATGACGCGCTCTTCGGGCAGATACCATGCGGCGCCCAAGGCCTGACCGCGGGGTACGATGGTGACCTTGAGCAGAGGGTCGGCGTACTGGCAGAACCACGAGATGGTGGCGTGGCCGGCCTCGTGGATGGCTATGGCGCGCTTCTCGTCGGCGGTCATCACCTTGGTCTTCTTCTCCAGACCGCCGATGATGCGGTCTACGGCGTTGAGGAAGTCCTGCTTGCCCACATGGGTGCTGTTGTGCCGGGCGGCGATGAGGGCAGCCTCGTTGCAGACATTGGCGATGTCGGCTCCGGAAAATCCGGGGGTATGGCGGGCAAGGAAGTCTACGTCTACGGTATCGTCCTTCTTCAGCGGGCGCAGGTGGACATTGAAAATGGCCTTTCGCTCAGCCAGGTCGGGCAGGTCTACGTGTATCTGACGGTCGAAACGGCCTGCACGGAGCAGTGCCTTGTCGAGCATGTCTACTCGGTTGGTGGCAGCAAGCACGATGACACCCGAGTTGGTGCCGAAGCCGTCCATCTCGGTGAGCAGGGCGTTGAGGGTGTTCTCTCGCTCGTCGTTGCCGCCGGTGGCGGGGCTCTTGCTGCGGGCTCGTCCTACGGCGTCGATCTCGTCGATGAAGATGATGCAGGGTGCCTTCTCCTTGGCCTGACGGAATACGTCGCGCACGCGGCTGGCTCCCACGCCGACAAACATCTCGACAAAGTCGGAACCGCTCATCGAGAAGAAGGGCACGTCGGCCTCGCCTGCCACGGCTTTGGCCAGCAGCGTCTTACCGGTTCCGGGAGGGCCGATAAGCAGCGCTCCCTTGGGGATTTTACCTCCGAGCTCGGTAAACTTCTCTGGGTTTTTCAGGAACTCCACGATTTCTTCCACCTCTTGCTTGGCGCCTTCCTGACCAGCCACATCCTTGAATGTGACGCCCATCTCGCCGGCTTTCTCGTAGAGTTTGGCTTTGCTCTTGCCGACATTGAATACGCCGCCGCCGGCTCCGCCACTGTTCATGCGGTTCATGAAGAAGAACCAGACAAAGATGAGCAGTAGGAAGGGACCGAAGTTGTAGAGCAGGTTGAGCAGGGTGTTCTCATTGGGTCTCTCGTAGTCGTAGTCCTTGAGCTTGCCGCTCTTCTGGGCTGTCAAGAGGAAGTCTTCTATCTTGTCTACCGAACCATAGTTGACTTTGACGTATGGGTCTTTGCCCAGTTTCTCTGCCGGCTGGTTGAAGACGGCTTTGAGGGCTTGGGGCTTGACATACATCTTGAGTTCGTGCTCCTGGTTGTTGATGATAATCCTGCTGGCGTAACCCTTGCTTACGTATTCTTTGAACTTGGTGTATGTAGCCTCCTGGCTTACGCCCTGTACGCCCAACAGGTTGCCTCCGCCGCTAAAGGCGATGACGGCGATAAAGATAAGCACCGATATGTAGAGCCAGTTCATGTTGAACTTGGGCATCTTGGGTTGCTGGTCGTTGGGTCGCTTATCTTTGGGATTGAAATTGTTCATGATAGCTATATATTATATATATAATAAGGTGTATATATCAGTCAAGGTCGGGGATGCGGGTAAGATGGGCATCTTCCCAGAGGTGCTCAAGGTCGTAGAACTCGCGTACCTCGGGCAGAAAGATATGTACCAAAGCATCGACAAAGTCGATAGCCACCCACTGGTCGGTCTCAAGACCCACCACGCCTACGGGCTTCTCGCCCATGCGCTCGCGCACCATGTCTCCCACCGACTCGGCTATAGCCTCTACCTGTGCGGGTGAATTGCCCTGACAGATGATGAAGTATTGAGCGATGGCGCCGTCGATGCCGCTGAGGTCGGCTATCACGATGTTTTTACCTTTCTTTTCCTGTATACCTTCAGTAATGGTCTCAACCAATTTGTTTGTTGTTGTCATTCAGTTGTCTTCTAATTTGATTTATACTGCAAAGTTAACCCTAATTCTCCGAATAATGGTATAAAGTACCGCTAAAATGAAATTTTTTATGAAAAAAAGCGCAAAAAGTTTTGGGGTATGAAAAAAAAGCACTACCTTTGCAATCGCAAATGAGCAAGAGGCAATTGCTCGAAACAAATTGGGATATGGTGTAATGGTAACACTGCAGATTCTGGTCCTGCCTTTCCTGGTTCGAGTCCGGGTATCCCAACAGAGAAGTCAAGTCGGAAGACTTGACTTTTTCTTTTATCTCCATTTCCTTATTTTTGGTCAGCGTGAGTGCATCGGTGGCGTGGTCTGGCGAGCCTGAAGTTCAGAAGCGGGATAGGGGGGCACGGGGCGTAGTGGCGGGCACCGTGGGCGTACCAGTCCAGGCCGTGAGTGAGGTCCAGCTCCTTTCCTATGTACTTGTAGGGCTGCAGGCCGGTGTTGCGGCTGTCGCCCATGAGCGCGCCATGGGTAGTAGTGGTTCACCTCCTCCACGTTTCCGTGGGCGTCGGCCACTATGCGGTTGTTGCCTAAGTAGTCCCTGATGTAATAGTGGTATGTGGGGACGGAGTCCCTGAGGGACACATATACCCCATCGAAGAGCAGACGGCTGAGCACGCCGTCCTCATAGACCTTGTTGCCGGCGTACTCGCGCCACGTGTGCACCAGCAGGCTGCTGTCGCAGGCTATGCCGAACTCACCGTCGGGCACGGCCGGGGTGTAGGGGTTCAGGTAGTAGTCGGCCCTCAGCTTCACCCCGTCGGCCGAGTAGGTGTAGTCTATGTGGCTGCCGTCGTCGTATGTACGCATAGTTGACATAGGCGTTTATGTTAAATGTCTGTTATTCATATACACTTGTTGAAAAGCCTTCTCTTTTTTCATTCTTGAGCCATTCATAATACTCGTTTTCTATCTTTTCATCATGGAGATTTTTGATCATGTGATGGTTTAATGTTCTTATGAACAACTTGAAATTCTCACTTAATTTAATTAGATGGTCTCCTATATGAAGTGGACGATTCGCATATACACCTTCGGATTCGATTGAAGTAGTAACTCTTCCTTTCTTCTTATAGTATCTATCTATCCAAATAGGAGGTAATTCACTAAAAAATCCACCTTCTTTCTTTTTCTTAAGTACATATTTTCTTGCTGTGTTTGAGATGAAAAATGAGTCTATAGATAGTATGATATATTTTTCTATAATCGGTCGCACTTTGAATGGCATTGTATATTCGTCATCGTCATCGCTACATTCTGGCGATATGGCTCTCATCTTCATACAATATTTTGTAGGGGTTATCTTGATTTTGACAGAAGGGAACCTGAAATCATAAAAGAAAGTGCAATATACTATTACAGAGTCGAGTCCCCTCACCTTCAACCTGCTGCTCATATACTGCTCATAAGTTTGTGCATGGCATGGTACAAATGCAAACATAAATAAATATAATAACAAAACTCTCATTGTTTACGATCTTTATAATTATAATATTGCTTTTTTACAAAGTTTTGGTATTTTGAACTGTAGTTTTTGTTTTCTTTCAAGTCTGTTAATTCTTGATTTCTGGCGGTGTAAACTTTATAGGACTCTTTATGCGTGTCACAAAAAAATATGGTGTCTGGCCGTGTCAGAACCAATCATTTCCCATTGCTCCTTCCTATATAAATAGCACGATATAAAAAGTTTGGAATTTCGCCCACAATAGGAGTTCCATGCATAGAATCAATGAGAGTATCGCGAGAATGTGTGGCGAGGTAGTCTAATAGCTCATCTGTGTACATTCTCTTTCCACCATTAAGTGAGTCTATCAAATAAACGACTCTGTGGTTAATAAGGATGGTATCTTTCTTTCTACCATATATCAGAGGATAATAAGCAGGGCCTACCAATATCCCTTTTTCTATGTTTCTTGTCATGCAGGGTGTATTAAACCACTTGGCAACAATATATGAATCATATTTTTTGTAACGATTCATATAGTCACCTATTATTTTCCGCAAGCCTACATCTGTTTTGATAGATAGTAGTGGAATACTATCTCCCAGTTTACACTTCTCTTTTTGTATATGTGATACCTTCGCCATTACTATACAAGACACTAATATGATTATCGTCCCTGCAAAAAGGTATTTCTGTAGTGTTTTGCCCATAAAGCCAAATTTATTTTGCCGTTAAACAAGTTTTTATTTAATATTTTAATATCTATATCCGCATAGTATGGTGACATGCCGTAGTACTTCTCGCACATCGGGTCCATGGTGTTCCACCTCCCCGTGACGGGGTCGTAGTGGCGGGCACCGGGGGCGTACCAGTCGAGGCCGTGGGGGCGGTCGGGTTCTTTGCCTATGTATTTGTAGGGTTGGGTGGCGTGGCTGCTCTCTCTGCTTCCGGCAATGGCGAAAGCAGGGAGGCTCAGAGTGGTCATGAGCTCCAACAGCATTATGACAATCTGGCGGCGCATGGACAGGGGTTAAGATGTTTACATTGCAAATATAATAATAATGTACACGCGTGCCAAGAAAATCGGGGGAAAAGTGATGGCTCGGGGCGAAAATAATATGCTGAAGCCTGCCGCGTCCCGATGTGGTCAAGTATATGGTCATCTTAGTGTACGGATATAGCAAAAAGAGGCAGACACCGTAGCTTGACGGTGCCTGCCTCTGATATCATTGACCAGCCCGAGGCTTAGTCTTTCTTGCAGTTACAGGGAGTCCAGGGCTTGAGCTGCTTGAAGAAGTCATTGCCCTTGTCGTCGACGAGGATGAAAGCGGGGAAGTCTTCGACCACAATCTTCCAGATGGCCTCCATACCCAGTTCGGGATACTCTACACACTCGATGCTCTTGATGCTGCTCTGTGAGAGTACTGCTGCCACGCCACCGATGGTGCCGAGGTAGAAACCGCCATGCTTCTCGCACGCATCGGTAACCATCTGGCTGCGGTTGCCCTTGGCTATCATCACCAGACTTGCTCCATGAGACTGGAATTCATCTACATAGGGGTCCATACGGTTGGCTGTAGTGGGGCCCATTGAGCCACAGGGATAGCCAGCCGGTGTCTTGGCGGGTCCGGCATAGAGTATGGGGTGATCCTTGAAGTATTGTGGCATCTCCTCGCCGGCGTCGAGACGCGCCTTGAGCTTGGCGTGAGCGATGTCGCGGGCTACGATGATGGTACCCTTGAGGTTGACGCGGGTAGAGACGGGATACTTGGTGAGCTCGGCACGCACGGCGTCGATGCCCTTGTCCAGGTCTATCTCAATGCCCTTGGCGCCTTCGCCGGGGCGACGATACTCTTCGGGGATGAGGTCAGAGGGGTTGGTGTCCATCTTCTCGAGCCAGATACCGTCACGGTTAATCTTGGCCTTGATGTTGCGGTCGGCCGAGCAGCTTACGCCCATACCGATGGGGCAGCTTGCGCCGTGGCGGGGCAGACGTATCACGCGGATGTCGTGGGCCAGAGCCTTGCCGCCGAACTGTGCGCCGAGTCCAATCTTGTGGGCCTCGTCGAGGAGCTTCTGCTCAAGATCGATGTCGCGGAAAGCGCGGCCGGTCTCGTCGCCTGTGGTAGGCAGCGCGTCATAATACTTGATGCTGGCGAGCTTGACGGTGAGCAGGTTCTTTTCTGCCGAGGTACCGCCGATGACAAAGGCGATGTGGTAGGGAGGACATGCGGCTGTGCCCAGACTCTTCATCTTCTCTACGAGGAAGGGCAGGAGAGTGCCCTCGTTCTGGATGGTAGCCTTGGTCATGGGGTAGAAGTAGGTCTTATTGGCCGAGCCACCACCCTTGGCCACCATCACGAAGCGGTATTCCTCGCCCTCGACAGCCTCGATGTCTATCTGGGCAGGGAGGTTGCAGCGTGTGTTGACCTCGTCATACATGTTGAGCGGGGCGTTCTGCGAGTAGCGCAGATTGTCCTCGGTGAAGGTGTTGTAGACACCGCGGCTCAGCGCCTCTTCGTCCTCAAAGCCAGTCCATACCTGCTGACCCTTCTCGCCGTGGATGATGGCGGTGCCGGTATCCTGGCAGAAGGGCAGGATGCCCTTGACAGCAGTCTCGGCATTGCGCAGGAACTGCAGCGCTACATACTTGTCGTTCTCCGACGACTCGGGGTCGCGCAGGATGGCAGCCACCTGCTCGTTGTGCTCACGGCGGAGGGTGAACTCTACGTCGTGGAAAGCCTGCTGAGCCAACAGCGTGAGCGCTTCCTTGCTTACTTTCAGTATTTCTTTGCCTTCAAATTCGCCGGTGCTTACACCCTCAGTGCTGAGCAGGCGATACTCCGTTGTGTCCGGGCCAAGCTGGAACATGGGAGCATACTTAAAATCTGGAGTTGCCATGTTGTTTTGTTTATAATGTGTTATTGTCGTTGTCGTTGTAAGTCAGCGCCCGGCAGAGATGACCGCTGTCGCTGTGGGAGTCATACCTGTTGGGCATGACAAAGTTAGCAATAATTTCTGACACAATGCCACTTTACCGGATATTTCTTGCATAATCGTCGAAGAAATGCTCTGCCGGATTACCCCAAACGGTCATTAGACCGTCAGGGGTGTTGCGATTAGCCGCAGGCGTTACCTGTAGCAGGACATAATATAGGATGATATAAACACAAAAAGCCATGGCGGCTGTTGTCGGCTTCGCCTTTTTGGTGACGGTGGCGACGCCAGTCGGAAAACGAATTTTCCTCCTTGTCATCACCACCATCCCCAACGCCATGCGCTGCATGGCGACAACAGTCGCCATGGTAAAAAAAAAGCGGCCGTTGGCCGTTCAAAAAGTCCGCCGTTGGCGGTAAAAAAACAACTGCTTGTAGTGGCTCATCGAAGAGAGCAATGAAGAAGAGGTGTTATATATCGACAAGAAATAAGCTAATCACTTTTTGTATCTTCTTATGCGAGTATATAGAGAATATCGAAGCGCATGTTACTCATTTCTTGTTGGCAGAGTGGGCGCGTGATAATCGAAAAATGCACCGGAGGTGGGAAAAAAGTCAACATTTATTTGCAGGTGTCTCTGCTAATTAGTACTTTTGTCGTTATACGCAACCATACCTAAAAGCAATATGAATGCAAAACGACTATTACTCCTGACGGCTGTATGCCTGACCATCGGAGTCACAGAGGCGCCTGCCCAGGGTTTTCTCAACAAGCTAAAGAAGAAGGGAATGAAAATCATCAAAGATGCCGTTCCTAATCCCGTGAAAGACGTGACCGACGCGGCTGCAAATCCAGAACGCGTAGTAAACAGAGCCAAGAACCGTGTGACCGGCGGCAATGCCTCGCAGAGTGGCAACAGCCGACGCTCTCGAACCCAGGCGACCAATCGTGCCGCCACTGGCCAGCGACGCGAGGTAAAACCTGCTAAAAAGCAAATCACCATCAAGCTCTACCGAGGTCTGGGACCATCGACATGGGAGGGACGCAAGACCCAGCATACCCCCAAGCCACCTATGCAGTGTCCCAAGCAGCCCGACTGGTTTAGTTCACTCCCTTTCCCACAGGATATGGACAACGCCACCCTCGCCGAAGAGTATGCGATGATAAACAAATGGGTCGAGGATGGCAAACCATCGTGCGAGCCGGTGCTCGTGCGTCGTGAGCAGATTAACGATGAAATGTCCGGCCGTCATCATGCTCTCGACAAAGCCGTCGAATATCTACTCAGCGACCTCGAGAACGAAGACGGCTACTACGAAGCGGCTGAGCCGCTGGAGGACGATTTCTTCAAGCATGCCATGCAGTCAGACCTGGCGCCCTTGTACCCAGGGCTGAATGAAAAGACAGTAGAGTATTTCAAAAGCATAGACCGCAAGACCAAGGAGGTTACAGTGCGTGTGTATGAGGGCAACTCGGCGTATGATAACAAGATGCATATCGGCGAGATGTGGTTCAATCTGCACTTCGGTGACCGCACAGCAACCCTCGAGAGGCTGGACAATGACGAGTCGGTAGGCAAAGACTATACCGTGCCTTCCACTGTGCGCTATGCAGGTTGCGTCTTCCGCGTGACGGAAATCGGCGCAAGCGCCTTCCAAGGCATGAAGATGCGGTCGGTGACACTCTCGCCGGGTCTGAAGGTCATTGGCACCCACGCGTTCTACGAAACCCGCATCTCAGAAATCAGCATACCGCCCACGGTGACCAAGATAGACTCCCACGCCTTCGGTGCAAATCCCGCACTCAAGCGCATCGTCCTGCCCAACAGCGTGAAGACCATAGGACGTGGCGTCTTCTCGGGTTGTACCGGGCTCACCGAAGCCGTATTGCCCAACCGCGTGGAAACAATGGAGAATACGGTGTTCTGGGGTTGCAAGTCGCTCACCAGCGTGACCCTGCCCCAAAACCTCACCGTGCTGGAGGAAGCAACCTTTAGAGACTGCACCTCGCTTACCCATGTCGACTTGCCCCAGTCGGTAGCTGTCATCAAGGAAAACGCATTCTGCAACACAGCCATGACCTCTGTGCCCTTGACCGAGAGCCTCAAGGAGATACGGAGTGGCGCTTTTGAGGACTGCAACAGACTCACTTCGGTCTCGCTGCCCAGCCGCGTGGCGTTAGACATGTGGGCGTTCAAGAACTGCAAGTCTCTGCGCAAGGCAGCCATCGGCGTGCAGTACAAGGACATACCCGACGATGTCTACATGATGTTCATTGGCTGTCCGTTTGCCCAGAAGCCACTGACCAAGATGCCCGCCTGCGTGACATTCAACGAGTAGAGCCCCTCTCTCTACATAGATATATCGGCCGTCATGGCCTTAACGACAAGAGCAGCCCATCGGGGCTGCTCTTATTGTTAGGTTCCTATAGACCGTATGCTGCTGGGCACTCTCAGCTCATCAGCTCGACGACGGAAGGGGTAAGCAGGGCGGTCAGTATGCCGTTGAGCGTGAGTCCGAGGCTGGCGTAGGCCCCCACAAACTCGTCGCGCTCCATCGCCACCGATGTGCCCACGGCATGCGATGCCGCTCCGAGCGACAGGCCCTTGGCCATGGGGTTGTGTATATGGCCCACCGCCATGAGCTTGAAGCCCACCACGCCGCCTATGAGTCCGGTTATCACGACGATGGCTGCCGTGAGCGACGGTATGCCGCCCAGTGCCTGCGTCACCTCCATCGCTATGGGCGTGGTCACCGACTTGCTGGCGAGCGACGCCACCACCTCGCGCGAGGCGCCGAGCATGCGCGCTGTCGCCACCACGCTGATGATGCCCACGATGCACCCCATCATCTGCGAAGCCAGTATCGGCAATATCTGCTTCTTGATCTGCGACAGCTGCAGATAGAGCGGCACTCCCAGAGCTACCACCGCAGGCTTCAGCCAGAACTCTATCATCTGTCCGCTTTTGTGGTAGGTGTCATAGGGTATGTCGCAAGCTGTGAGAAACGCTATCATCAGCCCTATCGCTATCAGTATAGGGTTGAGCAGGATGGACCCCGTGCGGCGCTGCAGCATCTTGGCACCCTGGTAGATGCCGAAGGTGAGCGCCAGGAGAAAGTACTCGTTGGTCAGGATTTGGTCAATCATGCTTGCTCCTTTCTTCCATCTTGTCCTTGATTTTGTTCGTAATCTTCTTCTCGCCCTTTGCCACCACCTGGTGGGTGTGGCCCGTGACCAGCAGCACCAGGGCGGTGCTTACCAGTGTGGCGCCGACGATGGGCAGGAGCTCTGCCCTAATCAGGTCGAAGTGCAGCATCAGCGCAACGCCTGGCGGCACGAAGAAGAAACCCAGATTGGCTATCAGGAAGTCGGTAAGACCTCTTACCCATTCCAGTTTTATCACTTTTACCTTCAGCAGCAGCGTGAGCAGCAGCATACCTATGATGCTTGAAGGCAGTTTCACTCCGGTGAGCATCGTTATCAGCTCGCCCGCAGCCATACATCCGAAGAGGATGAAGCATTGTCTGACCATAATTTACACGATGAAGGGTTATCCTATTAACACTCTTATAATTGTAATCGGGTGCAAAGGTATATAAAATATCCGACATGGCGTGTACTCATGCCCCTAAACTTTAGGATAGCCCCCTTGCAGCCCCCGCGTTACGCCCCGCCATCGCCATCATGCCCTTGCGAGGCGTCTGGGCGTCGCAAGGGGTTGTGCAGCAGGCGTCTGCCGGCCTCCTGTTGACCTCTGTTGGTTCGTATCTTATGTTACGTGACCTCGTGCCTTACGATACGTGCCCTCGTAACATAAGTCACGGACCCACGTATCGTATGACACGAGCCGCCAATGTGGCTCAGTGGCTCAGCCAGTGGGCCCGGCAGAGCGCCGCCAACGACAGAGAGCAGCCTGTGGGGGCTGCTCTCGTGGTCTTGTAGGGTCAGTATGCTGGCGGGCGTCATCGCCCTTGCGCTATGGATGGTGCTACTGGTTCAGTCGGCGCTCTATCCAGAGGCAGTCGTCATGGCTCAGCCGTCGGCTTGTCTCTGCCTCGAAGTCGTGCTGGCTGCCTATGCGCTTGGCAGCAAGATGGTGCATGAGGTCGAAGAAAGCCTTGTCGCCGATGCGCTGCTGCAGGTCGTAGAGCAGAATAGCACCCTTGTGGTAGAAAGTGTGCTGCGAGCCCTCGGCCTGGCGGGCCAGGCCCTTGATGGGGCAAGCTGTGCGTGCCCACTCGCGGTAAGCCTCTATATAGTCATCGTAGACGGCAGACCCCAAGTGCTGCTTTATGGCGCACAGCGAACTGTACTCGGCAAAGCTCTCGTTGAGCCAGTCTTCCCACTGGTCAGTGGGTGCCGATGACCACCAGAAGTGCCCAATCTCATGGGCAAGCAGCTGGTACAGCCATTCGTTGTAGCGCTGACAGCAGCAGACGATGAAATTGCGTCGGCTGTAGGCACCGCCGCCCCCTGCAGGAAAGAGGAATATACGCAGCTGTCGCCCGTTGGGCTCAAGGCGGTACAGACGGGTATAGTAGTCCATTATCTCGGCACTGCGGACAGCCACCGTGTCGGCATCGGCGTCGGGGAATCCCAGCGATACCACCTCAATCTTACGCTTGTTGTGGCTGACGGTCTTCTGCTTGAGGTCGGGCGAGGCGATGATGGTGTAGTCGAAGCCCTCCCAAGGCTGCGCCATATGCCAGGAGTCGGCCTTGCGGCTGATGATGCCCGAGCCGGTAAGCTCGAAGCCTGGGGTGATGTGGATGTCTATGTTGGCGGTCGATGTCTCATGGTCGATGTCTATCGGATACCACCCCATGTAGTAGGTGAGCATGACCAGACTGCTGTCGCAGGCGGCAAAGCCATCTTCGGGTATGCTGTCGAGCCGGCAGGTATAGGCAGTGGTGATGCGCGCCGCTCCCCGCGCTGTCCCGGCGTCTATGCGCAGCCGTCCCGATGGGCTTATCCAGGGTGCCTCGATGTCTTTGGCAAACTCGTAGCGGGTGGCTCGTCCATTGACAGCCACTCGTGACAGCTGGGTATATCGCCACAGATAGAGGTCGGCATGGCTGTTGCCACGGAAGTCGATGTCAATGTCGGCCCGCACATCGATGCGCTTGGCGGCAACGTCTATGGTCAGGTCTATGTCGTAGCTGTTTACGATGGGGGTGTTGTCGAGCTTGGTGGCAGTGTCGGTCTGGCATGGCCGCGGCGACTCTGACGCTGCTTCTATCCTTGCCTTGCG
The DNA here is from genome assembly GCF_002251455.1 of Prevotella sp. P4-51. Classification (NCBI taxonomy): domain Bacteria; kingdom Pseudomonadati; phylum Bacteroidota; class Bacteroidia; order Bacteroidales; family Prevotellaceae; genus Prevotella; species Prevotella sp. P4-51. The sequence continues at coordinate 8,829 of NZ_NPJM01000066.1, read as the reverse complement.
CAATCGGTCTTTGACCTGGCTCCATCGGCTGTCGCTGTGGTAGGGCCTTAACAGAGGCTCGAGTAGCAGTTCGGGCAAGAGGTCAGCATCCCGGGCTCCGTAGAGAGTGGCCATACGGTCGAGACTGTAGAAGAGGCTGTCTTTGCAGCCTTGTCGGGCGAAGTTCATGGCATGCCCATACAGGGCGCTTTCGCTCTGGCATGCTGCGGCGATGGTCTGCAGCAAGGCGATGATGATGGCAATAGTTCTGGTTTTCATGTCGGGTGTTGAAAAGGAAACCTCGGCAGCGCCACAGGGCTCTGCCGAGGTAGTTATAGGGTAACGTGTGGATATTAATAACCGAATATCTGCTCGGTGGTCACGCGGTGGATGGGGCCAATCTTCTCGAGGGCTTTCATGTCGAGGTTCTTCTCGTCGCCCAGGATGATGTAGCGGTAGGGCTTCTTGGCCATGGTGCGCTGCTCAAAGTCGACCACGTCCTTGAGGGTCACGCCGGGCAGCGCCTGGTAGATCTTCTCGTTGAGGTCGTAATCGATACCCTTGAAGCGGGCTTCGAGATAGGCGTTGATGACACCAAACTTGGTGACTCTGTTGCTTGCCAACTGCTTGGTGAGCGCCTGCTTGGACAGGTTGAACGCCTTGTCGCTCTGCGGGATGGTGTCGAGTATCTCGTTGAAGGTGCGTATGCAGTCCATCATCTTGTCGTTCTGCGAGATGATATAGGTAATTCCATACTCTGGATGTCCGGGCTTTGGCGAGTTGTTGTAGAACGCGCTGGCGCTGTATGCCAGTCCGCGTGCCTCGCGCAGCTCTTGGAAGACTACGGTGTTCATGCCTCCGCCGAAGTACTCGTTGAAGAGGGAGCTTACTGCTGCCTCGTCGGGGTTCCACGACTTGTTCTCATTGTGATACATTACGAGATAGATGTTCTTGGCGTCGTAGGGCGCAATCCACACCTCGTTCTGTGGAGTGGTCTGCTCCATGTAGTCGCGGTTCTTGAGCGGCTCAGCCATCTTCTTGGGAGTGGCGTGCTGCTTGTCGATGATGGCTGTAAGGTCCTTGACGCTGCGTGGGCCATAGTAGAGTATCTCGTGCTTGTATCCGGGCAGTGCCTTGATGAGGTCGATCAGGGTCTGTGGGTCGGTGGCACGCATCTGGTCAATGCTCATCCGGTTGAGCTGGCTGTTGTACTCGCCATACTGAGCCAGGGCGCGCAGGGCGTTGAAGTTGGCGCGCTGGTTCTTCTTGCTGTCTTCGCGGTCTTTGACATAGAGACCTACCACGTCGTCATAGGCCTGCTTGTCGGCCTTGGCGTTGTGCATCATGTCCTCGGCTATGGCGAGCGCCTTGGGCAGGTTCTCGTCCAGACCGCTGATGATGAGGCTCAGGTTGTATGTACCCACGCTGAAGCGGGTCTGGCATCCCAGCTGGTACAGCTCCTTGTTGATGTCGGCCAGCGTCCTGCTCTTGGTACCGATGTAGCTGAGGTAGTCTGTGGCAATGGGGTAGCGGTTGTCGGCCGATGAGCCAAACTCCCAACGCATTACCATGGTGCTGAGTCCGTTCTCGGTGTTGTGCTTGTAGATGACGGGCAGTCCCTTCTTGGTCTTGGCGAAGGTGAGGTCGCGCTTGAAGTCTACAAACTGGGGCTGGATGGGCTCCACCTTAGCGTTCTTGATGTCGGTGAGGAACTGGCTCTGATACTCTCTGTTGCTGGGGATGGCGGTGATGGCTGGCTTGTCTATCTTCTTCTGCGTAGAGTCTACACCCTGACGCTTGTAGACGGTCACTACGCTCTCGGGCGAGAAGTAGCGGTTGGCAAAAGCCACAATCTGGTCTTTGGTAATGCGCGACACGCGGTCGAGGCTGGTCACCACATCTTCCCACTTCTGGTCGTTGATGAAGGCGTTTACAAACATGTCGGCGCGCGAGTCGTTGCTTTCCAGGGCGCGATACTGCTGCACCTTGTAGTTGTTGATGACCGATGCGAGCAGATTGTCGTCAAACTCTCCCTTCTTCAGTCGTTCCATCTGGTCGAGCAGCAGGGCTCGGGTGTCTTCGAGCTTCTGTCCCTTTACGGGGATGGCGATGAGGTTGAAGCTGCCGTAGTCGTGCAGACCCTGGTAGCCGGCATAGGCATCCATGATCTTCATGGGCTGTACCAGGTTGAGGTCTATCAGACCCGCCTTGCCATTGTAGAGCAGTCGGCCCATGAGCTCGAGCGTATCGGCAGCGGCACTGTTGGCCTGGGGCATACGCCATGCCATAGCCACCATCTCGGCCTCCTGGCCAACGACGCTACTGTCGCGTGGGGCGGTGATGGGCTTCTCTGGCGCGTACTCCGGACGGCTGAGGTTGGTATTGGGCTTCCAGTCGCCGAAGTACTGGTCGATGGTGGCGATGACCTTGTCGGGGTCCATGTCGCCCGCCATGCAGATAGCCACATTGTTGGGTGCGTAGTAGCGGCTGAAGTAGTTCTTGATGTTGACTATCGAGGGGTTCTTCAGGTGCTCCTGTGTGCCGATGGTGGTCTGCGTGCCGTAGGGATGGGTGGGGTAGAGCAGCTTGTTGAGTGCTCCCCACATCTTGCGGTTGTCCTGCGCGAGTCCTATGTTGAACTCCTCGTAGACAGCCTCGAGCTCGGTGTGGAAACCGCGTATCACCATGTGCTTGAAGCGGTCGCTCTGGATTTTGGCCCAGTTGACCACCTCGTTGGAGGGAATGTCCTCGACATAGCAGGTCACGTCGTTGCTGGTGTAGGCATTGGTGCCCTCGGCTCCGATAGACGACATGAGCTTGTCGTACTCGTTGGGGATGTTGTAGCGGGCTGCCAGCTGCGATACCGAGTCTATCTCGTGATAGGCCTTGCGTCGCTGCTCGGGGTCGGTCATCTTGCGGTAGCTCTCGTAGCGCTGCTCTATCTCGTCGAGGTAGGGCTTCTCCTTGGCGTAGTCGGTGGTGCCAAACTGCTGGGTTCCCTTAAACATAAGGTGCTCCAGATAGTGAGCCAGACCGGTGGTCTCGGCTGGGTCGTTGCGCGAGCCGGTGCGCACGGCGATGTAGGTCTGGATGCGTGGCTTCTCCTTGTTTACACTCAGGTACACTTTCAGACCATTGTCAAGCGTGTAGATGCGACTCTGCATGGGGTCGCCCTTAACGGTCTGGTACTTGTAGTCCTTGGCGATGGCTTGCAGTGCCGAGGCCAGCAGGACCAAACCTAAAGCCAGGCCGCGGCCCAGCATACTCATAAAGGTTCTATTCATATTGATATTTGATGATAATATTGTTACCTATTATTATAATAGACGCATGAACGGCTGGAATTGTGACGATTTTAACATACTTTTTGACAGTGGCGTCAGTTCTCGTAGTCTATCTCGTGGTCGAGCAGATTGATGAAGTCGTCGAAGACATCGCGCTCCACGTCGCCCATATTGAACTCCTTCTCGGCGTCCTTGCGTATCTCGCTTATCCACATACGGCGCGCCTCTACATAGTCGGTATGTATGCGGTCTATGTCGGCTTGGGTGATGTGGTCTATGTGGTAATAGTCGAGTATAAGTCTGTAAGTCCACGCCCACTGATAGTCGCGGTAACGGCCGTCGATGGCCACAAACTCGTCGATGATGCTCTGCACGTCGTCGAGGGTGCCGTCCTTAATCTGCTCGATAAGCCGCTGTTCCTCGCTCTCGGGCAGCAAGAGTCCTGAGAGGTCGCTCCAGGCACCTTCGCCTATGGTCGATGCGGGCGGCTCTACGGCTCCGTAGCGCTTGAGCACACGCTTGACCACGGCACCCATATAGATGCGCAGCGCCATGTCGTAGTGGCTGATGCCCATGCGTAGCGAGGCGGCGTTGATGACATACTCGTGGTAGTTGTAGGTCGACACGTTGTCGCCCGATGCCTCGCGCAGCCGCTCCAGGATGGCTTTGCCCTGTATGACCTCGTTGACGGAGAAGGGCGAGAGCCAGTCGAAGTTGACGATGCTGCGGTGCTTGCTCAGCGGACGTATGTCGCGCTTGGGCCACTTGCGTATGTCGCGATACAGACCTACCGTGGTGAGGTTGCGTCCGGGCGAGAGATACATCGTGTCGCCATAGGCAATGAGGTAGGAGAACGGTATGCAACGCGTATCGGGATGATACATCAGTTTGCCGAAGCACACGGAGAACGTGCCTATCTTGGCGGGCATCAGGATATAGGCTCCGCTGGCGGTCTTGGCACCTCGCTCGAGTATGCCATAGTGCATGGGGCCCATCTTGTAGGCATGGTTGGAGAAGTTGGTGGCAGAACCGGCGTTGTAGAAAGAGAACTGCCCGCCGATGAGCAACGAACTCTTGTGGTGTGAGGCGGTAAAGGGTCCGCAGAAGGCGGCGCAGGCTTCACCGTTGCTCATATATGAATTGGCGAAGAAGATGCTCTGCGAGGCGGTAAATCCGTTGCTTATCTTGCAGGCTTCGCCCACAAAGCAGTCTTGCATCTTGACCGAGTTGATGACCGACGAGCCGTCGGAGATGATGGAGTTTTCACAGATTACACCTGTGCCGATATAGACGGGCTGTCCTACGCTCTGCAGGGTGCAGTCGCTGAGTCGCGAGGCACCGCTTATCTCGCAGTCGGGCCCTATCACCGAGTTGATGATTTCCTTGGTGTTGACGATCTTGACTCTCTCGCCGATGGTGCCACGGTCGGGCATGGTGCAGTTGATTTCCTCGCGTATGAGCCGATAGATGGTGTCGCGCAGGTGATGGTCGCTGTGGTGCTTGACCATGAAGGCGGCAAACTGGCTGTTCAGGAGTCCGAACATCATGATGTTGCCTTCGCCTACCTCGTTGAGCACCGACACCACGTTGCCCTGGCCGAAGGTGGCGCCCTCGATGGTCTCCATCACACAGACGTTGGAGATGTAGCAGTTGGCTCCGATGGTGTAGTTGTTGATGTAGTTGCCTATGTTCTCTATCAGACAGTTGTCGCCGATAGTCACATTGCGCAGGGTGGCATTGCGTATGCCCGAGTGCTTGCTGAAGCCGGGGGTCACCTCAATGGTACGCTCGAAGACGCCAAGGCTGACGTCGCCGTAGAACATCACGTTGCGCAGATAGTCGGGCGTGAAATCTTCGCTCACGCTTACGGCAGTCCAGTCTTCAGCCTGGCAGCCATTGAGTTCCAGGATATTAATCTCCTGTTCGCTTAATAGTCGCTGCATAGTTCATGGATAAAAAAGTTATACTTATTCTTCAGATGGATATAAAAAGTCGTTGTAGGGATATTTCTGAACATGGAGCTCGCGGATTTTGCGATAAAGCACATCGCGGAAGTGGTCTATGTTCTCTCGCTCACGGGCAGAGATGAAGAGACAGTTGTCGCTCATCTTGGCCATCCATGTACGGCGCAGCTCGTCGAGCGTAACGTTTTCGCGGGTCATCGGGGTGAGGTCGTCTGCCTCCTTCTCGACCCAGTGGTAATTGTCTATCTTGTTGAAGACAAGCACCATGGGCTTGTCGGCGGAGTCGAGGTCCTTGAGGGTCTGGTTGACCACCTCTATCTGCTCCTCGAAGTCGGGGTGGGAGATGTCTACCACGTGGACCAGCAGGTCGGCTTCGCGCACCTCGTCGAGGGTCGACTTGAAGGAGTCTACCAGGTCGGTGGGCAGCTTGCGGATAAATCCTACGGTATCGGCGAGCAGGAAGGGGAGATTGTCTATCACCACCTTGCGCACCGTGGTGTCGAGGGTGGCAAAGAGCTTGTTCTCGGCAAATACCTCGCTCTTGGCCAGGAGGTTCATGATGGTCGACTTGCCCACGTTGGTATAGCCCACGAGCGCCACGCGCACCATGCGGCCGCGGTTCTTGCGCTGTGTAGTCTTCTGCTTGTCTATTTCCAGCAGTCTCTGCTTGAGCAGCGTGATGCGCTGCAGGATGATACGGCGGTCCATCTCGAGCTGGGTCTCACCAGGGCCGCGCAGTCCCACGCTTCCCTTGCCACCGCCCGAACCAGAGCCACCACCCTGACGCTCAAGGTGGGTCCAGAGGCGCTGCAGACGAGGCAGCATGTAACGATATTGCGCCAGTTCGACCTGAGTCTTGGCGTTGGCGGTCTGTGCGCGCATGGCAAAGATATCGAGGATGAGGCTCGTGCGGTCCAGTATCTTCACCTTGAGCTCGTTCTCGATGTTGCGCATCTGCTTGGCAGACAGCTCGTCATCGAAGATAACCATACCGATTTCCCGGTCGTTGTCTTCTTCGTCTTCTATATACTGCTTGATTTCTTCCAGTTTACCCTTGCCCACGTAGGTCACCGTATTGGGGCCGTTCACTTTCTGGGTAAACCGCTTTACGGTCACCGCTCCAGCCGTATCGGCCAGAAACTCCAATTCGTCTAAGTATTCTGTCGTCTTCTCTTCGTCCTGGTCTTTGGTGATGAGTCCCACCAGTATAGCAGTCTCTGCTTTTACCTCTGAAATTACAAATTCTTTCATCTATAATATATAATATGTGGACAAAGGTAGTGAAAACCGAAAACAATACAAAGAGAATTGTCCCTTTTTTTACCATCGGGACCTATTCTGCCAGTGATAAAGACGGTATAACCCTTGCCGCGGATGAAAGATATGTGCGGCAAGGGTTATACCGTCGTGGTAGTTTATGGCTTGGCGGGCTCCACCTTGACCTTGGCAGGTTCCACCTTGATTTGGAATGGGGTGGTGGGCAGCCCGGCAGAGTTGTAGAGGTTGGCGTCGTCGGGGTTGTCGCCCCAGGCATATCTTACCATCATCGGCACGACGCCCTTGGGGGTGGTTAGCCTTACCTGGTTGGGCGCCACCACTTCGCCCTTGGCCCAGCGGTAAACGCCATCGGCACCTGCCACGGCGAAACCGCAAGCATAGCCGTAGCGGTCGTGACAGACGAGCGTCTCGGCTTCGTTGCGGAGGGTGAGCAGTATGTTGCCGTCGGCAGTACGCTCGGCTCTTACGGGTTGGGGACTGTCGCAATAGACATCGTGCATGCCATATTCATGGTTGAGAGCCATGAGCGACAGACGGTTGGCCACGGTCTGCTTGTCCTTGGGGTGTACATCGTCGGCCTCGCCCACGTCGATGATTACCGCCTGACCCGTATGAGGCAGGCTGAGCGTGGCGTTCTGCGCATCGCGCAACGTGGCCCAGCTGCTCTCCGCCGGTGTGTCGACAGGCTTCATGAAATTGGCCAGCTGAACCCAATAGAACGGCATCTCAGGCCGCTTCCACTGCTCTCTCCAGTCGTTGATCATGGCAGGGAAGAGGCGGTAGTACTCCTGGGCACGGTTGGCATTGTTCTCGCCCTGATACCAGATGACGCCCTTGATGCCATAACGGCAGATGGGGGCAACCATAGCGTTGTAGAGACGCGAGGGATACTTGTTGGGATTGTCGGGCACGAAGCCTTCGAGGTCTTTGACGGCAGAGATGCGGTATTTCCACGGATGCTTGAGGATGGGAATGCGCTGGCTGCCCACGCGGATGAAGTAGAGATAGCGCGGGCCGTAGCAACCGCCGCCACCGTGGTCGTCGATGATTTTCACGGTCAGCTCGTTCTTGCCTGCCTTGAGCACGCCAGCAGGTATGGTGTAGGTGCGCTTGACGGTAAATCCCTTGGTTTCGCCTATGCGCTGGCCGTTGACCCAGGTCACGTCGTCATCGTCTATCATGCCCATGTAGAGGGTGGCCTCCTTGCCGGTCAACTCTTCGGGCACATCAAACTGGGTGGTGGTCCATACCACGCCGTCCATCTTGGCGAGCGTGTCGATGGTCCACAGTCCCGGTACTTCAAGTCTCTGCCAGTCGCTCTTGTCAAAGTCGGTGCGATACCAGCCATCGCGCTCGCCACACTCTTCCCTTACGGCCTTGTCAAACTTGGCTTTGAGCACCTGCCAACGCTTGGCCTGGGCGTCGAGGTCGGCGGTGCGCATCTCTTCTACCAGCGGGTTGTATTTGGGGAACGACTCTATCGCCTTGGGACTCATCCAGGTCTCGATATCGGTGCCTCCCCACGAGGTGTTGATGATGCCCACGGCGCAGTTGAGCCGCTTGGCGAGTTCGCGGGCAAAGAGGTAGCCCACGGCGGTGAAGTCGCCCACCGTCTCGGGTGTCGATACCGTCCAGCTACCCACGACATCGGCTTGGGGAGTCTTTGCCATCGTGCGTTCCACCGTGAACACTCTGATGCCGCTGTTGTGGGCAGAGAGCGCAGCCTCCTCGGCGTTGTCGGCGCTGCAGAGGCGGAACTCCATGTTGGACTGGCCGCTCGCTACCCATACCTCGCCCACGAGGATGTCGCTCACGGTCAGGCTCTCCTTCCCTGTGGTCACGGTCATGGTGTAGGGCCCGCCATAGTTCATCGCCGGCAGCACGGCGAGCCATGTGCCGTCTTTCGCCGTGCGCACGGTGGTGCGGTGGTTGTCTATCGTCACCGTCACCTTCTGACCCTTGTCGGCCCAGCCCCATACGTTTACTGCCTCACCGGCCTGTATCACCATGTGGTCGGTTATCACTGCCGGCAACTTCAGCTTCGCCGTTACGCCCGTGACAAGCATCAGGCATAACATTACTAATATTGTCCTTCTTTGTTTCATGATAATTGTATTGTTTAAGTCAACTGTATTGCTGTCTTTTGCAAAGATAGTGCAAACCGAACGCCATAAGCTTGCTTAGATGGCTGAGGTGCCGCCTATCTTCTGCAAAGATAGCCATATAATCTGACATACAGCCCGTTTTTGCCATTTATTGCAGGTCGGAGATGCAAATTGCGCTCTTCTCCCTGCTCTGCGTGCCGCCCGAGTCATCCCCCGCGT